>CAJWZI010000166.1 GCA_913049615.1 uncultured Alphaproteobacteria bacterium
CGACTTCACTCAACGGGGTCTCCGTACCGGACGGGCCACGAAGGTACAGATTGAGAAGATCCTGTGTGGTGGTGGTGCCGCTCTTATACTGGATCCTGACCGTGACCTCTTCATCACCTCGCGGGAAACGTTTAGCGATTGTGCCTTGAAATGCGGCGCGCACCTGCCGGCCTACGCTATCTGTGGAAAAACCAAGAGCCCGCCCCCGTGGCGTTAACTCTAGAATAATGTCCTGCTTGCCGACAGGCAGGTCATCTTCCAGGTCACTGACGCCAGGGAACCGGGACAGCAAGTTTTTTATCTCGACCGCTGCAGCTTTTAGGTTTTTGGTTGAGCCGCCCCTCAGCCGTATGTCGATTTCCTTGCCTGGTGGTCCGGCCCGCCTTTCGTTTAGATTTATGCGCTCGACGCCGGGCTGAGTTTTGATGTTTGCGCGCCAGGCCTTAATGAATTGCGACATGCGCACTTTTCGATGATCGGCGGGCACCAATTCGACGTAAAGGCCACCATATTTGTTGCCGCTAAGGCTGCGGTACGCCGGTGCTTGAGACACGCCCAGCTTGCCAAAGGTAGATTCGATCAGATTGCCACGATTGCCAATCGCATCTTGTGCCTGTTCCGCCGCAGCATATGCCGCCCGCTCCAGTTCACGTACCATGACTTCCGTTTGTTCACGCGGCATGCCGGGCAGCATTACCACGTTCCCGAAGACGATATCGCCCTCGGGCGAGGGGAAAAATTGGAAGCCAACCCTACCGCTGAAAATGATGCCCAAGGATATGATCAACGCCGCGATGGTGCCGGACAAGGTCAGATAACGCCAAGAAACCGCGATCTCTAATACGCGGCGGTAGGGGCCGATCCGGAACCGGTCAAAATGATGATTGAACCAGATCCTAGCGCGTGATTCGTGCCCCCTACCTACCGCCAGGGCGCCACGTAGATGACCCGGCAGCACCAGAAAGCATTCGAATAGACTGGCGATCAGGACTGAAACGGTGACCAGAGGTATGGCTGCCAGGATTGTGCCGATGATGCCGCTAATGAGGATCAAGGGTAAAAATGCCGCGATGGTGGTCATGGACGATGCGACGACCGGAGCCAGCATGCGCAAGGCGCCCCGCTCCGCGGCTTCCAGCGCATTCATGCCATGGCGGCGGCAGGACGCACTGTGCTCCCCCACCACGATGGCATCGTCCACAATAATACCCAGGGTCATGATCAGCGCAAACAGACTGACCATATTAATGGACTGGCCACTTAGCAGCATGACACCCATGGTTGCCATCAACGCCACGGGGATGCCTGCAGCGACCCATATGGCTACCCGCAGGTTCAGGAATATGAACAGGATGATCAAGACCAAGGCCAAACCACCCAAGCCGTTCTTCAATAGAATTGCGATGCGTTCCCGGATCAATCCGGCCTGCACATCGTAGTATTCCAGCTTTAAGGTTGGTGGTAGGGTTTGGCGTAGTTCGGCTAGGTAAGTCTCGACGGTTAGAGAGATATCCAAGGCATCAGCACCCACGGCCCGTTTCACATGAAGTTCGATGGCTCGATTTTTATCAAAGCGACCTTCCGGGGCCTCAGCCTCGAATGCTTCCCGCACCTCCGCGATGTCCCGCAGCCGCAATTTTTCGCCATTTGGCAAGGCCCTAATTTCTAAATTACCAAGGCCCGTGGCGGTGGTTTCCAACCCAAGGCTTCGGATCTGTTTTTCCACCAGACCTTCGATATTGCCCGAAGGTAGATCTCGGCTGCGCAATCTTATTCGTCCGGCCACCTCCTCCAGGGTTAGATCCACGCGCCGCAAGGTATGGGGCGCAACATCGACCCAAATTTCTTCGTCCCGGGCGCCGAACATCAAGACCCGATCCACGCCCCGAGCTAGCAGGCCCTCACGGATGCGCTTGGCAATGGCCTTTAGAGCGGCCTCGCTGAACGGGCCGGACAGTGCTATACGCGAGATGGTGTCGTATCTGGCAACGCGGCTGATTTTGGGTTTTTCACTGTCTTCCGGCAGGGTGGTAATTTGTGCCACAGCGGAATCAACGTCTGAGCGAGCAGCTTGCATATCGCTGCCCGCATTGAATTCCACCAGGATTGTGGCGACGCCTTCCACAGCGAATGAGGTCACCTTGTCTACGTTGTTCAGATACCGAACCTCGGGTTCAATGGCGACCACGATATTAGCTTCCACGTCGTCGGCCCCAGCCCCGGGCCAGGCAACGCTGATTGCAACCATGTCGATGCCAAAATCTGGGAAAAATTGGGTATTCATCCGTGATAGCGAGACCGCGCCCATTACTAGCATTATCACCATCAATAAGTTGGCGGCGTTGCGGTGCCGGACGAATAGGCGCACCAAATCAGCGGGGGACATTTAGCGGACCTCGACCTTTTGTCCCGGCCCAATTTCGGCAAATTTGGTGATGACGACCCAGTCGCCCATCTTTATCCTACCGCGAAGAAGCACATCGTTGTCAATGCGTGCCACTAATTCTACGTCTCGTTTCACTAGACGCTCGTCCTTGATAACATAGACGGTATCGCCGTTGTAAAGGGCGCTTTCGGGCATCCGCGCGACAGCCCGGTAGGTGCGGTCCGGAACAGTGATGGTGACAAAGGCGCCAGGACGTAGGGGTTTTGTAAGATCAGTGCCGTCCAGCCGCGCGAAGACTTGCACACCTCCACTTGAACTGTCGACACGGGCGCCGATACGGTCTAGGCGGCCGTTGAATTGGAAGGCCCGTCTGCCTACCTGCCAGGTAATTTTCGCGTGCCTGCCTGCTAAGGCACCCTCAGAAATCAGGCGGCCGTATTGGTGGTCCGTCAGGGTAAAGCGGGCCTCAAGACGGCCAGGGTCAATCAATTTGGCAACACTGTCGTTAGCACCCAGACGCTTGCCAACTTGGGCCTGGACATCAGCTAGAAATCCATCAAAAGGCGCCGTCAGCCGGACCCGTTGCAAATCCCGTTTCGCGCGGCGAAGGCCGACATTCAAGCGTTTGATCACGGCTTCTTGTTGTTTGATATGGGCTGTCTCCGCAACTAGGTCGCTTTGCCGCATCTCCGCTGTTTTTTGCTGCTGTGTCAGTTCCATTCGTGCGGCATCTAACCGCTTATCGGATACGGTGCCCTTACCGGACAATGCCCGCATACGTTTGACATCACGTTGCAGCAGGTCAACCATCTCCCAGTCCCTTTTTAGGGCGAGATCAAAGGTGGTTTTGCGAGTCTTGATCTCTTGTAACCGGGCGCGGGCTTCGTTGATCTGTGCTGACAGTTCATCGAATTTTGCTCGATATTCAAAATCGTCAATCTCGATGATCATATTGCCCTGAACGATCCTGCCGCCTTCGGCAAAGCTGTCTGCTACTGCTACCACTTCGCCGGGCACTAGGGCGCGCAGATCGACTTCCCTTCCGGCTACGATTTCACCATACAGGCGCAGATCAGGCTGCACGTCGGCAATACGTACTTCTTTTGAAGAGACCAGCCAGGGCTGTTCGGTTCTATCGGTCGGCTCAACCGTGGATTGCGTGCTCCAAAGCACGTAGAAGACCGCAATGGCCGCTGCGAGGAGAATAATTGGCAAAACCGCCTTTTGAACTTGCCGGCGCATGGGCGCTCCCTAAGCCATCCCAAGTGCTTGATCAAGCAGATAGATGCTAAATATAGGAAGCAAATAAATATATTCATCCTACCTGAATTAGAAAAATTATCGATAATGCTTATGATTAACAAGGGCCCTCTCAAGAATGTCACAAAACTCACCTATGTTGGGCCCGCTGTGTGGACTGGACGAAATGTCGCGGTTATTCTGCGTGAAAAGGGTAATGGGGAAATCACATGGCAGGTGAAGTGTTTACACCACGCGAAATGATTGATCGTTTGGTGGCATTTGATACGACTAGTCGAGAATCAAACCTTGCCTTGATTCATTTCGTACGAGACTACCTTGCGGAACATGAGATAGACGCCACCTTGATCCATGATCAAACCGGCAAAAAGGCGAACCTTTTCGCCACCGTGGGACCCATAGTCGACGGCGGTGTGGTTCTGTCTGGGCATACGGACGTAGTGCCTGTGGATGGACAGAATTGGGCCTCCGATCCGTTCCAGGTCGTGGAACGGGAAGGCAAGCTCTTTGGGCGCGGCACTGCGGATATGAAAAGTTTCTGTGCGATTGGCTTGGCACTCGTGCCGGAAATGGTCAGGCGAAAACTGGCCCTGCCCATCCATTTCGCACTGTCCTACGATGAAGAGGTGGGATGTCTGGGCGCACCCGATCTGTCACGCCATCTACAGGGGTTGCCCGTACAGCCACAGGCGTTGATCGTGGGTGAGCCGACGGAAATGAAGGTTGTCAACGCTCACAAAGGCTGCTGTGCAATTCGTACAATTGTTACCGGATTGGAAGGGCATTCATCGGAAACTCACAAGGGCGTCAACTCCATCTTTGCCGCCGCCAAGCTAATCAGCTATCTGGCTGACAAGGCGGAGGCGTTGCAGACATCAAACGTCAATCCCCGTTTCGATCCGCCCTATACCACCATTCAGGTGGGTGTGATCAACGGCGGTACGGCAGGTAACATCATCCCCAGGGAGACCACATTTTGGTGGGAATACCGCACCCTACCGGATGTGGACGGCTCCGCCATCGTCGCCGAGTTCGAGGATTTCGCCCTTACGAACGTGCTGCCCAATATGCAGGCGGTGCACGCCGACGCGAATATTCAAGTAGATGTGCGCGGCGAGGTGATCCCCCTGTTGCCTGAGGACGGCTCGTCCGCGGAAACCCTGGTTCTTGCCCTGACAGGCAGCAACCAGACCTATGCAGTTTCTTATGGTACCGAAGCTGGTATCTTTCAAAAAGGCGGCATCGCGTCGGTCATTTGCGGCCCCGGGAGTATCTCTGTTGCCCACCGACCGGACGAATATATTGAAATCTCCCAGGTAGAGGCTTGCACTGCATTCATGCACCGCCTGATTGACCGCCTGGCCTAAATTTGGAAATCAAACCGGTACTAACTCAATAAATATCTACATAGACAAAATATTTAAACGGGACTTGGTGCGGCCTCAAATTGCGATACCAAGTATTTATGAGGAAAACTGTGTAGGGCA
>CAJWZI010000167.1 GCA_913049615.1 uncultured Alphaproteobacteria bacterium
AAAGCACGACAACGTTCTGCTGACACCCCACATCGCTGGCTCTACAATCGATGCTTGGAGGGAAACTCAGAATAAGGTGATAGAATCAGCCATTGAAATTTTCAGGTCTTGGAAGGTATGAATATTCTCCAAAACGTTATGTGGGGTTTGATCCCGGCGCGGGGCGGCTCCAAGTCTATTCCCATGAAAAACCTGACTCGATTCGGCGGTCGTCCGCTGATCGATTTTCAGGTCATTGCCGCTAGGGGCTATGGTGGTCTGGCGCGTTTGTTGTGCAGCACGGACCATCCGCAAATCGCGGATCACTGCAACGCGCTGGATGTCGAGGTGCACCATCGGCCCGACGACCTTGGCGGGGACGATACGCCCATCATGGCTGTAATCGAGGAGCTGTTGTCGGATCTCAATGCCCGCGAGGGAGCGGTGGCGGAATGTATAGCTCTGCTACAGCCCACCTCGCCCTTTCTACTGGCCAAACATATCAAATGGACGGCAAATGCACTTCTGGCGGACCCCAAAGCTGGTTCGGCACAGACCGTGGTACCCTGCCCGCACAATCATCATGCCGTCAACCAACGTGTTATCGCCGATGGTTTTGTCAATTTTCACTACCCGGAAGAGCGGGCTTTGGCCCACAATAAGCAGAAAAAAGCAAAGCACTATCTGTTCGGCAATTTGTTGATTTTTCGCACTATAGCGGCCATCGAACAACAAACGCCATTTGCTAGCCCATCGCTTCCGATTGAAATCCCTTGCGCTCAGGGCTTTGATCTCGATATGCCCGACGACCTCAAACTGGGTCAGGCGTTGCTGGCAAGCGGTCTCGCCGAATTGCCAATTTCTTAAATACACAAGATGAAATGTGAAGCAGGATTGTCACAATAAAAACCCTTTTCTTGGTTTTATGCATCCCGTTTAAAGGGGATGGAACATTTTGGTCCTAATAGCCTACGTAGTTTCCCGTCCGCTTTTCCCTGAAGGCCTTGATGGCCTCCACGTGGTCTTTACCGGCCCGGGCGATGGCAATGTGGGAGCTGACAAGGTCAAAAGCCGTCTCCATGTCAGTTTCGAGACTTTGATTAACAGTGCGTTTTATTAGTTGGATCGAAAGAGGCGGCATGGCGGCGATCCTTTTCGCCAGTTTGGTGGTTTCGCCAAGAAGCTGATCATCAGGGTAGACATGATTGACTAGGCCAATTTCCAAAGCGGTTTCTGCATTGATAAAATCGGCCGTCCAGAGCAACTCTAACGCCCGTGCCTTGCCAACTAGCCGGGGCAAGAAATAAGCACCGCCACCGCCTGGCAAAAGCCCAATCTTGGCATACGTTTCGGCAAATTTGGCGCTTTCCCCCGCGATACGGATATCGCAGGCCAGGGCCAAATCCATGCCGCCGCCTATTGCTGCGCCGTTGACCGCGGCAAGCAAAGGTTTTTCGAACCTGGCGGCACGTTTTGCAAAGGCCTGAATTTCTTCCCAAATGCGGGTTTTCGTTATGTGAGGGCGGCTGTCGTTTTCCTCTCCCATGCCGCCGATATCCCCGCCAGAGCTAAACCCCCTGCCTGCCCCGGTCAGGATCACCGTACGGACATCTTCACGGCCCTCGCATTCGTCCAATGCCACGACCAGACCGTGCAGCATTTCGCTGGTAAAAGCGTTCAGTTTCTCCGGCCGGTTCATGGTTAGGGTCGCGACACCGTCCTGAACCTCAAAGATCAAATAGTCCGTCAATGTTCCCTCCATTATGTTTGTCGCTCTAGGCCGTCCCTATGCCGCCGTTATGCCGCCATCGATAGGCAAAGCGACCCCAGTAATCATGGATGCCTCGTCGGAGGCTAAGAACAGTGCCGCGTTGGCAATGTCTTCGGCTTGGGCCAGGCGGCGCAAAGGAATACCCTTAATCAACTGCTCATTTATGCCGGCTTTCCGTTCCTCGCTCAGGCCCTTAGGCAAGAACTGCGGCAACATCGGCGTTTCCGTCGCTACAGGGCATAGCACATTGACGCGGATATTGGCCCGTGCCAACTCAAGGGCCAGGCTTTTCGCCATGCCAACCACGCCATGTTTGGCTGCCGTATAGGGCGAGACGAAAGGGCGTGCGGCAATGCCCTGAAGGCTAGATGTAAAAAGGATTGCCGCGCCGCCTGCCAAATTGGCCGCACCATTGCGCAGTGCAGGCACCGCGGCCCGGGTCATACGATAAGGGCCGATCAGATCCACATCGACAATGCGTTGTAATATCTCGTCGTTAACATTTTCGATACTGTCATTGGCGAAAGGAATGCCCGCATTGTTGAACAGAATATCCAGCTTACCAAACTGCTCTACCGCCAGGGCGACGGCGGCATCATTCTCCGCCGGTTTCGTATGGTCGCATTGGGCAAAAACACATGTATCGGTAAATTCGGCGGCGACGGCTTGCCCCCTATCCGCGTCAATATCAGCCAGTAAGACGCGGGCCCCCTCGGCAATGAACAGCCGCACGCTGGCTTCGCCCATGCCCGAGGCACCACCCGTGATCAGCGCCACCCTATCCTTCAATCGATCCATGGTGTTTCCCCTCAATAATTATTCTGCAGCAAGCGTATTGCCCGCCGCCAGGTTCGATAATACGGCACTCGCTTCTTTCACAACCGAGCGCACGACGGTGCCGGCTGACGGTACGCTATCAATTAAGCCGCTGCTCTGCCCGGCCGGCAATACGCCATTTTCAACATCGCCTTCAATCCGCCCCTTTTGAGATGCTGGATGGCCGACATTTATGCCCTGCAACGGATAGGGTTCTATCTCCGCCTCGCGCCCGGCCCAGCTATCGGTGAAAGCGTTCCGTATCAGACGGCAGGTCTTGCCGCTATGGGCGCGGGTCACGATAGTGCCAGCGGTGTTGGTCTGGGCGATCTTTTGTTTATAGTTCTCGTGTGCCCGGGCCTCTGCAGTGGCAATAAATCGCGTGCCCATCCACACTCCTTGGGCCCCGAATGAAAGCGCCGCAACAAGGCCACGACCATCTGCCAGGCCGCCGCCAGCCAGAACCGGTACATCCACGGCATCAACTACGGCGGGGATCAAGGCGGCAGTGCCAATCGAACCAACATGGCCGCCGCCGTCCGACCCCGAAGCGATTACGGCGTCAACGCCATCGGCAACAGCCTTTTGGGCATGGCGTACGGCGCCGACGACTGACATCACGGTGATGCCCAATTCCTTTGCAGTGGGTATGGCATCCTTGGGGCTTCCCAGGCCGGAAATCAAAACCGGAACACGTTCTTCAAAAACCACATCCACTATGGCAGCGACCTTGTCCGTATAGCGTACCGCTTCATTGACCTTTGACGCGACGGTAGCGAAAAGTATATCGACGGCAAAAGGTCTGTCTGTCTGCTCCCTTACGCTGCGGATCTCGGCCCGAAGTTCATCCGCATCCATGGTTGAGCCGGCACCTATGCAGCCTAAACCACCGGCCTCTGATACGGCGGCAGCCAGATCGGCCCGGGCAACCCAACCCATACCGGCTTGAAAAACCGGATGTTCGATCTGCAATTGCTGGCAAATTGGCGTCTGTATTCCAGGCACTTTGAAATCCCTCCACGATTTTCGTTGTGATTAGGCATACAAACCCTATGGCCAGGACTGCCAGCGCGCTATCCTAAAATTCTTGTGATAATCAAAATATTATTGTGGAGGGCGTTTTCCCATGGATTTTGGTTTCAGCGAAGAGAACGAACGGTTTCGTGCCGCGATTAGGTCGTTTATCGCCGATCACGTAACGCCCGAAATTCTGCAGGAGATGAGAGATGGCTCGGCGGGTGCCGGTATCGGTCCCCTGACCCGAGAGCTTATTCTCAAAATCGGCGATCGGGGCTGGATCGGCATGAGCTGGCCGAAGGAGTATGGCGGACAGGATGCTGATATCATCGATCAGTATATTTTCGAGGAAGAATTAGCCCGGGCACGGGTGCCCTTGAACCTTGGTAATTTCATCGAACAGGCACCTGCGATCATGCAAGCCGGAACCGAGGCACAAAAAACCTATTTCCTGCCCCGTCTTGTTCGCGGTGAAGTTACCTTCGCGTTGGGTTATACGGAACCCAGTGGCGGTACCGATCTCGCATCCCTGAAGACTCGGGCGGTCGAGGATGAGGACGGATTTGTCATCAATGGCCAGAAGGTATTCACCACCCGTGCGGAGTCATCCTCCCATATTTACCTCATGGCCCGCACTGATCCCGATGCCTCGAAACACAAAGGTATATCGATTTTTCTGGTGCCCATGGATACGCCGGGCATCACCGTGCGTCCTCTCTGGACCTTGCCAGGCGGGCGCACCAACGAGGTCTTCCTAGAAGATGTTCGTGTGCCCAAGGATAGTCTGCTGGGCGCGCGGGATGAGGGGTGGTATATCGGCGCCTCTGCCCTCAACCTCGGCCGGGCAGGTGCACGGCGCTATTGCATTTATGTCTCGCCCTTCGAGGATTTGCTCGATTTCCTGCAAAACGATGATCTTGGCCGCGAACTAGCAGATGATCCGGTTGTACGCGACAAAGTTGCTGAGCTTTACTGTGAGGCCCAAGTAGCGCGGCTTTTCACCATGCGTAGCCTCTCCATGGTACGGCGCGGCGTCAACCCTCCATATGAAATATCATCGGAGAAATTCTGGGGGCCAGAGTTTCAGGTTAGGACGACAGAGGCCGCAAGCCAAATACTCGGATCCTATCATCAGCTTTGGGACAGTGACGAAGCACCCAAAGGGGGCAGCTTTCCAAGGCAATATGTGAACGCCATGGTTTCTACCTTTGGCCATGGCAGCACACAGGTAATGCGTACAGCAGTTGCCCGCCGGGGCCTCGGCCTTCCCAAGGAATAAATTGTGATGGATGTGCTGTTGAATCAAGAGGAAGAGATGATCCGCGATGGACTGCGGCGTTTCTTTGAAACTGAATGCGACACTGATCGCGTGCGCGGTATCGAGGATGGGGAAACGCGGATCGACGGGAACCTATGGCAACAGCTGGCTGAATTGGGTTGGTTGGGGCTGGCGTTGCCGGCCGCCTACGGCGGCGGCGAGGCACCCTTCACACAGCTGGTCCTTTTATTCGAGGAGGCGGGT
>CAJWZI010000168.1 GCA_913049615.1 uncultured Alphaproteobacteria bacterium
GTCATGCGAAGACGGTTACTGTGCCACCTGCATGACTCGGTATCTGGAGGGTGAGCCTGAGCACCGTGACGCGGTGTTGGACGACGAAGACCGGGCGGAGTTTGTTCTGATTTGCTGTGCACGGTCGCGTGGACCGCTTCTTGTGCTCGATCTCTGAACTGGGAGTATTTGAAAGATATGAGCAAGGGGTTGACAAGAGGATTGTCGAGGGCAGCCAAATGCTGGCAACCCTCAACGAACCTAGGAGAAGCAGGATGAAAGCAAACCAGTATGTTCGGAATTGTTGGTACGTGGCTGGTTTTTCAAGCGAGTTTGAAAAAGGCAAACTTAGCGGGCACAAAATTGCGAATAAGGCAATTGTCATTTGGCGAACAAACGACGGGAAAATTTCCGCTTTCGACGGTCGGTGCGTGCATAAACGTTTTCCGCTTTCGGAAGGGCGATTGCTCGAAAACGGTCTTTTGGAATGCGCTTATCACGGGCTTTGCTACAACGCCAAAGGGGAGTGCGTGAAAATTCCCTCTCTTCCGGATGGCCCCATTCCTAAGAATGCAAAATTGAATCCTTTCCCGGTGCTGGAGCAAGACGGGATTGTTTGGATATGGCCCGGCGATTCCGCAAAAGCCCAAAAAAATCCGCCACCGCGCGTTTCTGAGTTCGTAGACGACGCGTGGGAGACGGTTAAGTCGGAACCGTTGCATGTCCCCGCTAACTACTTGTTGTTGATCGAGAATCTTCTGGACATCACCCACTTTTACCCGCTTCACGAGAGTAACATCGGCGACATTGAAAACAGCCGCATTCCAATAGAGGTTGAAGACGGTGAATTTGATGGAACGCCGTACGTGAAAACGACTCGGAAAGTCGAGGATTATAAACAACCGCCCTACCTTGCCGAATGGTTTGGCTACGATGTCGTTGATCGTATTCATACCCATCACATGATAGGCCCCGCAATTACGCGAGTTGAAATGCGAGTCGCGCCACCAGGTAAACTCGACACCGAGGACGAGCGCAGTTACATAATCAACCACACTCACACGCCAATCGACGAACGTAACCACGTCTGGCGTTGGACTTTCAGTATGGCGGCCGATCATATGTCAGACGAACCCGGCATTTCCGCTGTGCAGAAAGCCACGAAATCTTTTCCCGATGTCGTGGCAGAAGACCTGTGGGCGTTGGAGAAGCAGCAGGAGATGTTCGAGCTTCCGGACGATGGTTATTCCGAGTTGTTTCTAAAACCCGATATGGCGCTTAGGCGGGCACGTCAGATTTTCGTCAAAATGATTGCCGAAGAATCGGCGTAACCTAAATCAATTTCCACGGGCTCTAGATTTTTTTGGCGGCATCGTGATGCCGCTACCGCAGGCCAAAAATAACCAAAGATCTTTGGAATACAAATGCGGAGACGCTAGATGCGGAGCGCGCGATCAAAACCATTGGAAGGCGTGCGGGTCCTCGAGTTTTGTGAATTTGCTGCCGGACCGTTTGCTGGGTCTCTGCTTGCCGATTTGGGCGCTGATGTAGTGAAGGTCGAGCGCCCGGATAGGGGGGATGGATTACGGAAGTGGCCACCGTTCTCCCGAGACGGCGAGGGGGAACCATACAGCGAGGGCTTTGCGTCTATTAATCGAAATAAACGCAGTGTGATTGCCAACCTGAAAGATGAGCAAGACGTTGCCAGGTTGCGTAGGCTTTGTTCGGCATGCCACGTCCTGATTGAGAATTTCAGACCCGGGGTTCTTTCGCGGCACGGCCTAAGCTATGAGACATTGGCGGCGGAAAACGAACAACTCGTTTATTGTTCGGTGACAGGGTACGGACAGAGTGGGCCCTATGCCAGCCGCGGCGCCTTCGACGTGACCGTTCAAGCAGCAAGCGGTGTAATGAGTGTAACCGGGGAACCTGACGGCCAGCCGGTGAAGTGCGGGGTTCCATTTGGTGATTTCTGTGCCGGCCTTTATGCCTCCTACAGCATTTTGGCCAGTGTCATGCAGGCGAGGGAGACCGGCAAAGGGGTTTACATCGATTGTTCGATGGTTGGCTCTTTGATGGGCGTATCGGCCCTCCAGACGAGTGAGTTTTTCGGAACGGGGCGCGCGCCTTTAAAACTCGGCTCTGCTCATCCTCGCAATGCCCCCTATCAAGCTTTTCGAGGGCGCGATCGATACTTCGTGCTTGCCGCGGGGACGGATCGATTTTGGGCTGAGGTATGTGACGCCGTGGGCGAGCCGAACCTGGTGAATGATCCGCGCTTTTCGTCGGTAGAGCTTCGTGCAAAAAACCAAAAAGAGTTGGTTGAAGTTCTTGAACCGCTGTTCGAGTCACGAGTAGCGGAACATTGGCTTGGGGAGATGATCCGTCGTGGCGTTCCATGCTCGCCGATTAATTCTTATGCCGAAGCATTGTCGAATCCACAGATCGAATATATGGATTTAGTGGTTGACCTGGAATTACCCAATGGTGAACGGACGAAGACGATAGCCTTTCCGGTATCGATTTCCGGTTTTCAGTTCGAGGTCTTTCGCACGCCGCCTCGACTGGGCGAGCATACGGATGAGGTTTTGTCGGAGTGGGTGAAGGGATCCAGTTAAAAGAATGCAAGGTCGTGTAGGTAACACCCGTGATGGGCGGTAGCTTTCCTCTGGTGTCCCCGGGAAGGGACCGACGAACATTGTTAGCTAAAACAGTTCTGTGATGGAAAAAGAACTAATTATCAAGCAAGAGGGAGATCTAACCCGCCTCACGCTGAACCGGCCGGAAACACGAAACGCACTGAACGCGACATTGGTCGAAGAGCTCATCTCCGCCGTGGACGAAGCTGTTTGTGAAGGTTCTAAGCTATTAGTTCTTTCGGGAAATGGGAAGTCGTTTTGTGCCGGTTTTGATCTCAGTGATATCAAGGCGATCTCGGAGGCTGAACTGATCCGCCGGCTGATCCGGATTGAGATCCTGCTCCAAAAAATCCATCACGCTCCAGTAGCTATTCTTGCCATGGCCCACGGTGCCGCCTTCGGTGCAGGTGCGGACTTGGTCGTAGCCTGTGGGTGCAGGATCGCCTCACCCAACACGCGGTTTCGAATGCCGGGCCTCGGGTTCGGTGTCGTCCTGGGGACGAGACGACTGGCTAATACAGTCGGCAGTGGGGCTGCCCGGGAAGTCCTCGAAGGACTCAAAACCATTGAGGCACCCCACGCACTGAAGATAAATCTTTTGACGGCTATCGTCGACAAATCCGGCTGGGAGACCGTAGTGGATGATGAATTGCATACGGCAATGATTCTGAGCCCATCGGCAAAGGCGACCATGCTCCGAGAGATCATCGAAGACACAAGGGACCGCGATCTCGCTGTTCTCGTGCGGTCCTTGACGGCTCCAGGTCTAAAGGCTCGGATCGCGGAGTTTGTTCAAGGGGAGAAAGGGAACTGATGGAAAGTCCTTGGCGATAGTACCGAGATTACCACCGAAAACCTGATCCCCAGTGAGGCCTAAGACCTTTCGTCCGATATAAACAAAGAGCGCCTTCGGAAACTGAAAGAGATTTACGATAGCAGCTAATAAGCGACGAAGACTATAAGCCGGCATTTCCCAGATAGCCTTCAAATCCATAGCGATCAAAAGCAAATTGCGCCGCCGTTGTATTGGTTTTACCTCCGCAGCCGTCCGATAGCCTGACTTTGGTGAGTTGGACGTGCCCGGAAGGCCATATTCCCAAAATTTCCGCCATCCGGGCGCATCTTTCCCGCACTTTTCCCCTCGCCGTCGATTTTCTCGGCCTACGCCGGAACAAGTCTTCGTCGTAAATTATCAATCAGGCCAAGTATTTTTTTGACAAACTCAAAGTCTCGAAAACCAGAGAAGTGTTCTTCGATGCCAAGAACACTGGAGTGGCAGCAATTTCATTGGATATGTTCGTGGGCCTAATTTCAATACGTTAAGGAATTATAACTGTGGAGCCAGTAGTCTTTCGGCCCTCCATGTCGGTGTGGGTCTGCGCAATTTCGGCCAGTGAGTACGTCTGGTTGACAGCAATTCTCACGTACCCGTTCTGTACTACGTTGAAGACCGCATTTGCGCACTCGTCCAAAAGCTCCCGAGTCCCGGTATGAGTTGCCAGGGTAGGACGGGTCAGGTAAAGCGACCCCCTTGGGGCCAGGATGGCGGGGCTAATTGGGTCAATAGGACCCGTTGCATTGCCGAAGGTCGCCATTAGACCAAAGGGCCGGAGACAGTTAAGGGAATCCTCGAAGGTGTCTTTGCCGATGGAATCATAAACCACCGGGACACCTTCGCCGTTTGTAATTTCCTTTACACGGGCCGGTACGTTTTCGTCGCGACAAAGAATCGGGTGGTCACAACCGTTGGCTTTTGCTAGCGCGGCCTTTTCCTCCGAACCAACGCAGCCAATCACCGTAGCACCCAAATGCTTAGCCCATTGGCACATTATCAAGCCCACGCCGCCGGCGGCGGCGTAGAATAGGATGGTATCGCCGGGCTTGACCTTATAAGTGCGGTGTAGGAGATAAAATACCGTCATGCCCTGGAGCATCATTGTTGCCGCTGTCTGATCGTCTATGCCGTCTGGAATATGCACCAGTCGGTCTGTACCCATAATCCTTTCTTCAGCGTAGGCGCCCAATTCCATGGCATAGGCGACCCGGTCACCGACATTGAATTCACTGACGCCAGATCCGACTTCTTCTATAATTCCTGCTGCCTCCATGCCGATGATTGCCGGCAAATCGCCGACCGGATAAAGCCCGATACGTTGGTAGATGTCGATGTAGTTAAGTCCGATGGCAGTCTGGCGAAGACGCACCTCATCGTCCCCAACATTCCCGATATCTACGTCCTCATATTTCAGAACATCCGTTCCACCAAACTCGTGAATACGAACACCTTTTGTCATGGTTCCCCCTTTGGTGCGCTTTTGGTTGTTACATAAACTAATGCGCGGCGATGAAGAAGTTCAGGATCACCCCGGTGGCGGCTAAGCGCGCCCCGGCGGGCGATAAAAACCAAAGATCCCGCACATGCAGTATCTCTTAAAACGTTTCCGGCCGTTGGCCAAGCCCCTCCTTGGCCGGGCGGCG
>CAJWZI010000169.1 GCA_913049615.1 uncultured Alphaproteobacteria bacterium
GGTTTATCAAAAGATGCACCGAGAATTACCGCATTTTTGGCTGTGAAGTCTTGGATTCGATCACGGAACCCCTTGGCTTCAATGGTTCAGCCAGGCGTATCGGCCTTGGGATACCACCATAAAACTACGTGGTGCCCCTTGTACTGATCCAGTGTGGTCACCGACCCCTGCTGGTTGCGCATGGAGAAGGCTGGCGCCAAATCTCCCACCTTTGGTAACGCCATAAAGCTCTCTCCTTCATTGTTATGGCTGCCTCAGAATTCAAAAGTGAATGCCTTGCCGTCGGCCAGGCCGGAGCGCCGCACCCGCGTCGCCGATGTCTCAGCTGACGCCGGTTCGGGCACCGAACGCGTCACTGGCCGCTCAGTCTTCTGGGCACTAGCAGGCCGACCCTGCAGGTCGTTCAAACGCTGGCGAGTGCTGTCTAGCATGCTATCGAAAGCGGATGAAAGATCCGATTGATTGTCTCTAGCCATCTTCTCCTCGTCAGGCCGGAGCCTTGCGCCCCTCGTTCCACCAAGCTTCGAAATCTTCCCGTGTGCCGCTTGAAAAGCCCGATTCTGCAGATCCACGCAGATAGTTGAGCACCTCATCACCTGAGATGACATCGCCATATTTAGCATCGATATCAAACAGGTTCGCCTCGTGCGGCCCCTCCGCCCGGTCACCCACGCCATCCCGCACGACGATGGTGTGGTAGGCGTATTGCAAAGAATCGACTGCAGAGGCCCTCACGCATCCGGACGTGGTGCACCCGGTAATTACCAATGTATCAACGTTTTGGCCGCGCAAATAACTGTCCAGGTCGGTGCCAAAAAATGACGAAGCATAATTCTTGGAGATGACCAATTCCCCCGGCAAAGGTCTTATCCGCTCGTCCACAGCGCAGTTGGGCGAGCCCTTGCGCAATATACCGAGTGAAGGAATTTTTTTCACGAAAACGCCGCCGTCGGATAGGTCTTCCTTATATTCAACAGTGGTGTAGACAATAGGCAGACCTGACTTGCGGAACGCTGTTTGCAAACGCGCCGTCACCGCCAATTGCGAAGAAAAATCGCCGCCTAGGGGCGTGCTAGAATCAGTAAAGCCGATTATGAAGTCTACCACCAAAAGCGCCGGTTTTTTGCCAAATCCCGATGAGACGGCAAATCCCTTACTCTCGTAGTCCATCCGCGTTTCCCGTTCCCAATCAGCCATCTTCTGCCTCCTTCAGAGCAGCAATTGTACTGCTACCGCCTGTAGCATCAACTAGATTATTTCCCCTGCGTCTTCGGCCCCCGAATTGGGACCCGAACATTGGGCACCTCAACTATTATAGACCGTGTCCAAACTGGATTGTTCCGAATTTAGATGACGGCTCAGAATATCTCCCAATTGTTCCGGCCACTCGAACCGAACCACCATCATGCCAAATGCCTGTGCCATGACGACAAGATGATGATCGCGAGCAGTAGGCACTTTATCAAAGACATCTAGGCTGTGCACTGCGGCACACGGCCACCAACATTTTCTCCTGAGGACGAATGGAGCGAAGGCGGTCCCATAAGATATTCTTGTAATTGGCCATCCAATGCGACTTGGAGCGGCGAAAAGAAGAGTAAATAATGGCAAGGAGCCATTCTCGTTTTCAACGCTCGGAGGTTTTCGGCTATGTTGACGGCAACAATTATGTTTTCGTCGTAGGGAGGATGCCGCCATGGATTTGGTTCTTAATGCCGAGGATTTGGCATTTCAGGATCAGGTGCGTAATTTTCTCACTACTAAGTTACCCCAGGAGATAAAGGACCGAGTACGGGTCGCGCCGTCCTATGTGCCCAAGGAACATACCCGTCACTGGCAACAATTATTGTATGAACAGGGCTGGGGGGCACCAAATTGGCCCGTTAAATATGGTGGCACCGGCTGGACTGCCATACAGAAGTACATTTACGATTCGGAATACCAGGCAGCCAGTTGTCCCCGACAGAGCCCCTTCGGCATCGGCATGGTAGGGCCGGTGATTTGCGCCTTTGGCACCGACGAACAAAAGAAACAACATTTGAATCCTATTATTCGGGGTGAGAAATTCTGGTGTCAGGGTTATTCCGAGCCAGGATCCGGTTCGGACCTTGCGTCGCTGTCTACCCGCGCTGTGCGCGATGGTGACGAATACGTCATCAACGGCCACAAGATTTGGACTTCTCATGCCCATCATGCAGATTTCATGTTCTGTCTGACCCGCACGGACCCGGATTGCAAGCCGCAGGAGGGAATTTCTTTTATCCTGATTGACATGACCGCGCCAGGCATCGCCGTCAAACCAATTATCTCCATCGATGGCCATCATTATCTGAACGAGGTGTTCTTCGACGATGTCCGAGTTCCTATCACCAACCGGATTGGTGAGGAAAACAAAGGCTGGACTTATGCCAAATTTCTGCTGGGCCATGAACGTACTGGCATCGCCGGTGTTGGTAAGTCCAAACGTAAGGTAGAGCGTTTGAAAGCTGTTGCGGCCTTGGAACCGACCAGCGATGGTGAGAGCATGCTGGACGACCCAAACTTCACAGCCCGCATTGGCCAGGCGGAAGTCTCGCTGCAGGCGTTGGAATTCACCCAGATGCGAATTTTGGCACAAGAAAAAGCCGGGCAACCACCAGGGCCCGAGGCTTCGACCTTGAAAATCGGCGGCACCCAAGTAGAACAGACCTTAAATGAATTGATGATCGAAGTGATCGGCAATTATGCCGCTCCCTTCCCCACCGACGCACAGGATATAAAGCGTAACGAGCCTTCCATCGGACCGGAACATGGCGTGGGCCTGATGCAAGAACATCTACTTCGCCGGGCTGCGACCATCTATGGCGGCAGCAACGAAATCCAACGCAACATTATTGCCAAGACCGTATTGGAAATGTAAGTAACAGCCTCCGCACTCGGTAGTGGAATGAACCATGGTCCTATCGGCTTGCAGCCACGTTGAAGACCAGCGTGAACACCGTGTACCTGCACAATCACCTAAAGTCAGCGCCAGCGAGTTTCACCACAACGCCAGCTCTCACCATATGGTGCTTACGGGCTAACCTTCCTCCTCCGCCCGCAATTCCACTCGGCGGATCTTGCCCGAGATAGTTTTCGGCAGGGCTTCTCTAAATTCAATTTCTCGAGGATATTTGTAGGGTGCCGTCAGCTGTTTTACAAAATCCTGGATCTCCACCACCAGATCTTCCGACGGATCGAACCCCTCCGATAGCACGACAAAGGCCTTGACGATTTCACCGCGGATCTCGTCTGGTTTTCCCACGACAGCAGATTCCATGACGCCGGGATGTTCCACCAAAGCGCTTTCCACCTCGAAGGGACTGATGCGGTAGCCTGCTGAAGAGATGATGTCGTCAGAGCGGCCAACAAACCAGATATAACCGTCAGCATCCCGCGTTGCTGTATCACCCGTGTAATACCAACCGTTACGAAACGACTTGGCGGTAGCCTCCGGATCCTCGAAATAGCCATCGAACAGGCCCGGCGGATAGGGGTCTGTGATTTTCACTGCGATATGACCGACTGTATCGTCATCGACCACGTTGCCATCGTCGTCAATAATACCGATTTCGATGCCGGGCACGGGCTTGCCCATGGAGCCGGGACGAATTTCCATGCCGGGAAAATTGGCAACGATATTCACGGTCTCGGTCTGGCCATAACCGTCATGGATGTCACAACCCGTTGCCGCTTTCCAGCTACGCATGGCCTCGGGGTTCAGGGGCTCCCCTGCGCCGATACAATGACGGACCGAACTTAGGTCATAGCCAGAGATGTCCATGGTAGCGAAGACGCGATAGACTGTGGGTGGAGCGCAAAATGTGGTCACATTGAATTTCTCAATCAGCTTCAGATGCATTTCCGCATCAAAACCGGGTGCATCATAAAGCATGATAGAGGCGCCCGCGATGAGGGGTGGGAAAATGATGCCCCAGGCGGCCTTGGCCCAGCCCGTGTCCGTCAGGGTCCAATGTATGTCTTCTCGGCGCAACCCCTGCCAATAGTTGCAGGTGATCGTATGTGCCAGCCCATAGGCATGGTCGCGGGCCACCATCTTCGGCATCGAAGTTGTCCCGGAGGTGAAATAAATCAGCATCAGGTCGTCGGATTTCGTGGGTGCCACTTTTGTGCGGTCGAATTGATCCGGTGCCACGCCGCACGCAGTTTCCTTGCAAGTCCAGCCCTTCCGTTCCGCCCCGATGATGATCAAGTGCTCCAGCGTAGGACATTTGTCCCTCACAGCCTCCACCTTCGCCGCGTGCTCCGCTGTCACTATGACAATCTTGGCGCCAGATCGGTTAACTCGGTATTCAATATCATGTGCTGTCAACAAATTCGTGCCCGGCATTGCCACCACGCCCGCTTTCATGCAACCGAACAATACGTGATAGAAGGCCGGGATGCGGGTGATCATGACAAAGGCGAAGTCTCCTTTTTTCGTACCCAGATCCTGTAAAACATTGGCGAATTGGTTTGAAGCCTTCTCCAGACTGGCATAGCTGTGTTCCTCAGCAGTTTCGCCATCAGTAGCCACGGCGATAAGCGCCGTCTTGTCCGCCGACACCGCCTGCTTCGCAAGCACATCGAAGGCAAAATTAAAGTTCGCTGGTACATCTAATTTAAAATTCGCCCGTGCCGTCTCATAATTAAAGGTTGTGCCGATGTCCGCCATGGCCAAGCCGCTCCTGTCGGTTATTACATATGTTGACAATAAGGTAATCGCACCACATATCGTGAGCAACCATACTCCGCAGCATAAAATTAAACGAAATGCAGTGCTCGCCGTAGCCCGGAAGGGCCAGCTAAGAACCGCGCACTGTTCAAGCGGCGCCATATTGTTTTAAGAAATTCTGTTAGCTCCAGACCAAACGGTTCTAGATACACCTTGCGAAATAAACAAATTTCAACCTCTCCCAGAAATCAGAGTTCAAGCATCAAATTGTTTGATGGCAGACCATAAATATCTAGTAGCGCCAACTGGTTACAACGGATCAGCAATACATCGCCGCGTCTCGTCCGACCGGTTCCCCTTGGACGCCAACTCCAAAAAACAAAGCA
>CAJWZI010000170.1 GCA_913049615.1 uncultured Alphaproteobacteria bacterium
GCGCGTCTCGCTATCGGCCTGGGGGTCGATCACGGCACAGATTGTCGCGCCGTGGTGCTGCTGAGCATGGCCGAGGCGATCGGCATACTCATCTATATATTTGTACCCGCGGCTCCGCACCAGCCAGTAAATGAATTCGCGGTGCGCATTCTCTTCCTGATGGATCGCCCAGTTATGCAAATGGCCCGACGCATATATATGAGCCTCGGCCGTGGTTGTCGCTGCGCGCTGATTTGAATGCAGCAGGTTCCACATTGAATGCCCCTTGAACGAATGGCTCGAGATGATCTTGCAGCGGCGGCCGTTGGGGAAGACAAGCTGCCAGCGCGCCATCCAATCTGACATGGGGATTTGCTTGATGTTTTTGGCGCGCATCAAATCGGCATCGGCACCCCAGGTATCGTGGTTTCCCATTATCCAGGCGAGCCAGTTGACGCCGCTGTCGTTTAGCAAATAGTCGGCCAGCCGGCGAGCGGTGTCGAGGCTGGTGTCACTCTGGCTATGCAGGCGCATCAGCCGTCCTGGCCAGTCGCCATCGGTCGTGTCGCCGATGTTGACCCCGTACATGCCAGACCTGGACATGATCTCCAGATCACGGCGCAGCAACGGGATGTTACAGCCGTTTGAGTCAATGTGAGGGTCGCCGACGAAACATAGCCCGATCGGCTCGTTCCCCTTGATCTTCACTTCATACCAATCGCGGGCGGATTGGGCGGCGATACGCTTTTCGAAGCGCCGCTCCATGTTGTCGAGAATTTCGCTGACAGGGATGTCGTCGTCGGGGAACTCAGGGAGCTCGGCCGCGGCGTCAGTTGACGGCTCGTCATCGCGCAATTTTGCCCGAGCCAGTCGCGCAGACAGCGTTTTGCGCGGTACGCCGAGAGCTTCCGCAGCCGCGGTAATGGTGCCATAAGCTGCAACCGTCTTCAGCGCCTCGTCCAACTCGTCCGACGACAGCCGTTTCACGAATCGGCCGTCAGTCGTTGATACAGTCGATTGGCGCGTGCCGGCACTTGCTGAGCAAACTTGCTGTCGAGGAGCTCAGCAGCCGCCGCGTCATAGTCGTGAGCCTGGAGCCCGGCCAGCATCTTCTTAAACTTCGCCAAGCGTGGCGCGCCCAGCTGGAAGGCGAGCTCGACTAGCACCTCTTTTGCTGCTTTCGAGAGATCGTCAAACCAGGGATAGTTTCTGCGCACCTCATCAATGGTGCGGATCACGTCGTTCTTCAATAGATAGGCTGCCTCTTCCTCGCTGATGCCGAGTCCGGTGGTGTCAATGTTCCGGCCAAACCCGATAGTGAGGTGGTTTTCGCTACAGCGATAAGCGCGGGAGCGGAACCCCTCCTCAATTTTGAGGTTGTCGAGGATGCCCTCGATTGGAAACTGAATGCTCATTTGATTCCGTTCAACTTGTCGCGCAATGCATCGAGCCGATCGCGATGGCGTTCCATCTTGGCGTTGAAATCCTTGTCCAGTGTGTCGAACTTGACCCACAATTCTGACCATTGGCGCTCGGCGACATCCATTTTTGCCGAAAGTGTAATGACCACGTCGCTCTCTTTTTCAAGGCGATGCACGTCCTTGCTCAGCATGTCCAACTGCTTGCTATTTTCGGCCGAGCGAGATTGCAGCCGAACGAGGGCAATCAAACCAGCCACACTTGCCATGAGTAGCGGAATCAGGGATTTGAGGATCGTTAAGTCCATAGGTCATTTCGAAACGTGCTTAAACTTCTCGAACGTGCGCAGACCGCCCAACCCCAACATCCCCATGAGAACCGGCATCATCTCGCTCATGGAGAGCGTGGGCAGATCGATGAGGTAGCCGCTTTGCGCCAAGGCAAAAACGGCGATCGGCTGGATGACGTATGTGTAGGCTAAAGCGAACCCACATGACCAACCGATGAACGGGCGCCAGCCAGCCACAAAGATGGAGCGGTGAGACGCCTCGGCCTTGTTGATCTCAAGCTGCGCCAGGTCAATCTGCGCCAGGTGCGTCGTGAGTTGCTGCTCGATCTCTTGCTTCGCCTTGGCCGCGGCCTCTTTGTCCTCGGGCAAAAAGCGGCCGACCACGTCGCCGATGATGGGCAACAGGCTGGGTAGCAGGGCTGCGAACATTAGTTATCCTCCGCCGCTTCCGGTTCCTCGATTGGATCACCGAGGACAAAGCCGAAATCGTTGGCGCGGAGGAAGATGCGAATCTCCGAGATCGGACGACTCCATCCCATATGTGTAACAACGCTGGAGCCTCCCCAACCAAAAGCCGAAATCATCGATGGCACCGAAATCAGCTCAAAGGAATCACGAGGCGAACGGACAAAAAGGGCGCCTCCGCTATTACCGAAAATAGTCGGGGCGGTCGCCAGGAAGAGTGATCGTCCATCCTTATCCCGACCGAAACCAGACAGCAGGCCCGTCGTCGGAAAGGGCGGTTTGCCTAGCCCGGCACCGACGGCGTAGACCTGCTGAAAAATCCAAGGACCGTCATCTTCGTTCTCGGGATACAATTCGGCGACGTACTGCAACGGCCTCTCGGAATCAACCACGCGAAGAAGCGCCAAATCCCGATCTTTGTCCCAGGCTTCTATAGTCGCCTGTCTTCCTATCGTGCCGATCGCGTCAGAAAAATTATTGTATTCCCAAAGGTCGATCAGGACTGGCCGTCGAGTTTCGCGCTCAATTTTCTCCTGCGCGTGTGAGTCCCATTCCTCGCTCACTTTAATATTGCTTTTTACAACATGATGATTTGTTAGGACGAGCGACACATATTCGCCGTCGCGTTCTTCCGAGAAGATCACGGTGCCACTTCCAGTGCCTACGTTTGTTCGCACAAGAACGGTACTATAGAGCATTTCCTCGTGCTTCTGCTGGACGTGCTGCGGCGCGGAGATATCGCCCGCGAAGGCGACGGCTGGCAGCACTAAAAGTAGCGCCGCAAAAAAGCTGATGGCTCTCATAGCGATCTCCTCAGATGATCCCTTTTTCCCGCAAGACCACGGCGCCGGCCGCGGCTACGAGGCCGGCTACGGCCACCCAAAAATTGTCCACCAAAAAAGCCACCGCCACGCACGCGACGGCGGCTGCGGCCCAGGTGCTGGGTTCGATCGCACGGTCTTTAATCCAGTTGAATATGTTCATATAATTTCTCCATTAAAAAAGGCCGCTTGCGCGGCCTGTGGGGTAACAGTCGAGTAACAATCCTAACGCGATGGCAATTCGCTGGGCCAAAGCGCGTCGAGTTCTTCATCTGTACCTGCCCCATTGAGATCGAAGGTCGCAGGTAAATCTCTCAGCGCCTGTTTCTTTGTTGCAACTGCTGTTTTTACGGAGGCATCGTCCGCTTCGAGGGCTCTCTGAAAATTTATGTCTTCTTTCTTTAGTTCTTCGTTGCGAACTTCTCGGATTTTATCCATGTGCAGATCACGAGCCTTGGGCATGTCAACCCCAGGTTTTCCTACACCGTTCTGTTTCCACGCGTTGCGAAACTTGCGGCTGGGCAAATCGGTATCCTCCACAATCGTCACATTTAGCGCATCATCCGGAACATCTTTCTCGCGAATTCGCTGAACAAATTCATCTTTAGTTTCAGCCCACGGGATATCATCGGGCGGCAATCGTTTGATCGCACCGGACTTTTCCAGCGACACTGGCCCGTTTTCGGTTGTGACTAATCGTGCGTTAGGCGCTGGTAAACAAACCGCGACATTACCATTGTGGGTGTATGTGATTACCTTTGTCATTTTCATTGATCTCCAAAAACTGCGACTGACGAGTTATCTCGATCAGCAAGAGTGTAAACGTCTAATCGACCTGCAAAACGTCCATTTTCGACTATATAAACGTCGTTGTATTTCTGCGAAAATAGAAACACAAAATTTGCACTGGAAAAATCTGTATCCCAAAGCACATGAAATTGTCCTGACGCAGAATCGGTCACCGAACTTACGTTGTAAGATACTGTTATCGACGGACCTGTCGATTGGTTGTAGAGAATCCAACCCTTAGCCACACCGGGATTATTCCTTATCAGGTCGGGCGGCACATATGTATCCTCGTTTGTTTCGGCCTCTACTGCGGCTTGGTTCGCCTGAGAAGGGCCACCGCCAGCAGGGGCTGCACTTGTCCATGCCGAGCCATTAGAGGTCAAAATATTTCCACTTGACGAGGGTGCTACGGAAGCAATCGCAGAGGTTCCGTTGCCGACTAAAACATTATTGGCTGTATGAGTCGATGCGCCGGTTCCACCATTTGCAACCGACAAGTCTGTGCCAGACCAATTGCCATTGTTGACCGAAACCAGATCGAGGACTCCCTGGACAGTATCCTCTTTGAGTGCGGCCGAATCTGTGGCATCGGAAAATATGAGGGCATCGCTTGCGGTAATAGTTGTATCCGTTAACCCAGCCAGCGCACCATGAAGCCCGGCTGGCGTGACAACCCGGCCAGTATCGGTTCCTGTAACCGTCTCGGCGGTGGTAGCCAATTCCGCAACGCCCTTATTTGTGACGCTAGCGTCTTCCGCGGTGTAGGTGACGGTGTTGGTGGCACTCACCGCGACATCTATGCCTTCACCGGCCGCGAAAGTCTGCGTCTCGCCGTTCTCGACATCCTGTGTAGTCGAGCCGTCCGACATGGTGAACGACGACATGCCGCCGCCAGCATTGCCTGTTCTGACAAACTGGACGCTGACGGCGTCGCCGTCGGATATCGTGCCGGCCGATTGAACGAATGTTGAGGCGATTTTCGAGTACGTCGAGGCCGATGTAACTATTCCGGTCACGTTGTAGATCATAAAGTTTTCTGGGGCAGCGTTCTTGTAAATCGAGATCGTGCCGCGCAGCGCCGTGGTCGTGCTGTCGTCCCAACTGTCTACCTGGGTGTTGATGCTGGCGCCGCCTGCCTCGACATCATCCATATAAACGACGGTGGCAGAGCTGGGCGTGCCATGATTGAGCCAGACCTTGCCAGCGCCTTGGTCTGTGTCAGTGGTCGTCGTCTCAAAGGCCATCAAGAGGCCAGCGCTGTCACCTTTTGAGCCCGTCGATCCTGTGGACCCTGTGGACCCTGTGGACCCTGTG
>CAJWZI010000171.1 GCA_913049615.1 uncultured Alphaproteobacteria bacterium
TTGTGCCCCTGCAAAACCTCAGCAACTAGATCTCTGATTGCTGTTACAATTCCATGATAGTCGCCCTGAGGCGTGGCCACCCTCCGTCGCGTCAACTCGGTGCCGTCATCGCCCAGCACCAACGCTTCGATCTTCGTCCCGCCCAGATCAACACCGATGCGCATAGATCAAAATCCCGCCGCCGTTAAGCGCGCCTCAATGTACTTCTGCACACCCGGCCAATCATCGATCCGAACATCTGCGTCCTCAGCCTGCCCCAGGAAATCGCGAAGACGATAGTCCGCAATGAAATGCAAGCGGGTCACCACGTGCGCCAACCTCGCGACCGAGGTAATGTTGTGCGGGATATCATCGAGGAAAAATATCGGCGCCCTTAGTTGGTTCGCCAGATAGGCCACAGCGGCGCCCTTCTTGCCAATATTCGCCACTAACGGATAGTCCATGCCGTTCTTTACAAGGGCGCGTCGCCGGGCCTCGTGACAAACGAGAGGCGTGTTCGATAAAACTAAAATTTGTGCCCGTTGGGCAAGTGCTTCCAAAGCCGCCGCGGCGCCATCGACGGGTTCGATCTGTTCCGTACGTTCCAAAAAATAGTCGTTTATCAGTTCTTTAACGGCATGAGCTGAGACCGCCTCGCCAGTCTCAGAATCACGTATGTTTCCGCGCATCGCAAAGGACTTCAAGTCCATAAAATGCCCGTTGTCCAGTAAATAGGCCTCCAGACCGCGTACAAAGGCGAATATTACTTCATCGGCGTCACTAATGATCAACGGTCGGTCGGGAACCAGTTGCAATGTTTCCAGTTGGGTCAAAACATCTTCGTGCAAACTGTCGTTTTCCAATACATCAACTCCATTCTTCATGCCGACCACCGAACAAGCACCGCCGTGCCTGAGCCGGCGCCTCTGCCGGCAGACCCGTTGCCTCACACATTTCCAATAGTTGCGGTTCGAAACCAAGAAAGAAATCCAATACGCCCGTCAGCATGCCAGGATCATCCGCCCTGGAGCGAAGATCAGACAATTCAACGCCACTAAGAGCCATGAAGCGCTGCAAGACGTTTTCATCCCCCACTAAGTAAGTTAGAGCTTGAAGCGCTACAATCTTCGCCTGCTCTTCATTCATCGTGGGCATCCGTCTTAGCTATCAAATTTGCGGTGGAATTTACGCTTTAGTAACCACACATTTTGATGCCTACACCAAAATTGACAGTTGCACTCGATAATTTCGAAAATCGTGCCAAAATTCGAAACCTCAGGGTCGTCGTTGTGATATCAAACACGCCACTTAGCGTCGAAGACGCTAAACTTAACATGAACTTTTTTCACGATCATTTAGATACGCATGGGTAGGTCGCGACGCAAAATTAGGAAGGCATCGAAGCCTTGGCAATCTATTGCGACAATTTCTGAATAAATTTTCATTCGCATGCAGCAACCCGAGATGTCCAATTTGGAAGTCATCAAATCAATCCAGAAAAAGCATGAGGCGATGGCCATTCCCGTGAGCATAATCGCGGTGTTGTCGGAAAGGTCCGGCCGGGTGCGGGAGTTGGACGCGGAAATCAGCGGCTTTTAACGAGCCGGGTGAAACACAGTGTCTGCTTTGTTGACCTTGTGGTCCGAATCGGCAGCGAGCTATTTGTCGACCTGAAACCTAATTCGACGTAGGTGTCTTGCATGACCGTGGTTGAGCACCTAAACGAACCGATTACCGCGGCATCTATCAAGGTTCCCAAACAAGACCTGAAATTCGCGGTCTTGATTTGCATTAGTGCTGCCTTACCTCAATGAGCAATAAACTAATCTGCTGCCTGCGCGCCGGATGTCTGAGGTTCGATTGATCCCAAAGGATCCAAAACGAATTAAGCCGGCGCATGCGCCGGCCTTGTTCCGTTCATTTTCTGGGCACAAGCGCCCAACTGGTAATCCAGGCGTGGGGAACCAACTATTTGATCTTGCTCTCCTTGAAATCCACATGCTTGCGGACTACCGGATCGTATTTTTTTACCACCATTTTTTCTGTCTGCGTTCGGGGATTTTTCTTGGTCACGTAGTAGTATCCGGTGTCGGCACTGCTCACCAGCCGGATCTTAACGGTTGTCGGTTTTGCCATTACACAAACTCCAAAATTCAGGGCACGCGCGCGCCAAAATCCAAGGCCCGGAACATAAAGCTACTCGCCCCAGTGTCAAGTCTGCATCAGGCTTCATATTTGACCACCGCCCGGCCATTTCGATAACTGAACAAAGGCACACCAAACGGTTTCCAACCTTCACGGTGGCGCTTGATCTCACCCAGCACAAATTCGGTCACATCAGCCACATCCATGGTCAGGGCATCGACCAGGGTAACCCATTGTAGATCGTGTAGTTCGTCACTATCACACGGCTGGCCCGACGTATTTCTTACATCAATGGCAAAAAAGCGGGCGTGAAATCGCATGGGACTATCTGGTGGCGTTATGGCCCGCGCCACATAATCCAACGACCCTAAATTTGGACGAATTCCTCCATTGTAATGTTCACCAATTATGAGACCGGTCTCTTCAAATGTCTCTCGTACCGCCGCCACTGCTAAGGCGCGGGCCATGCGCGCCGACCATTTGTTCTCCAGCTTACGGGCAACCGGTTTTGCAAGATCGCAAGCCAAATTGACATCCCGGTCAGCAACATCGACCCGGCCACCCGGAAAGACGAAGATATTCGGCATGAATCGATGACGTGATGTGCGACGCCCCATTAGGACCTCTGTAACACCCTTGTGCTGCCGGTAGATTACCAAGCTAGCAGCATCACGAGGCCGCGCCGGTTTTTTAGGCCGCGTGTAAGGTCTGCCAGCTTTAGTCTTTTTCAAAGCACTCATTCGTATTCTATTCCGCGCTTCCCATGGCGCATAATACGTACGGGCACGCGCTGGGGCCTCTTGATTTTGCCCGCCTTGTCCACCATGCTAGGAATCGCTTCCAACACGATTTTTTGGATGGGCGGCGTGGGCAGCTCGACTGCCTTAGGGATCGGCAACCAGAGCAAATTCAATAATTCACCATCACCCTGTAGTTTTCCATGCAGTTTGGAACCATCCGCCAAAAAAAAACGGGCATTGAACCGAATGGGACGAATGGGTGGTGTCACAGCCCGATAAACATACTCCAGTCCGTCAAGAACTGGGGCATAGCCAGCATCATAGAATGGTGCCCAGATAGGAGACGCATTTTTGGGCATCGCGGTCACACGTTTGCCTAGGATGAGGCCGGTCTCCTCGAACGTCTCGCGCACCGCTGTCATGGCCAGTGCGCGGGCGCGATGCGGCGAGGCGGAGGTTGAAAGATGTTTGGCTACATGCGGTCGAATTTCCGTAGCGGCGTGAGCATACCCGTCGGCGCGATCAACTCGTCCGCCAGGAAAAACCCATTGATCAGGCATGAATTTGTGTTTGCCATGTCGCAGCCCCATCAGGACACACGTCTTGCCACGAACCTGGCGCAGCAGCACCAGTGTGGCGGCGTCGCGCGGACGAACAACGCGCTTCTTTTCTTCTAGTAATTTGGACATATTGCTTAGTCGGAAATGCGGCTGGAGATACGGGAAGCGAGATTTATGCTACCGTCAAACTCGCATGCCAGTTGCCCTGCTGTCCAGCCCGCACCGGCCCCGCAGTTAATAACGGCACATTTTCGGGTCAACCATAAGTGCCCAGGAATCAATGCCACCCGCCAAATTATGAACATTTGTAAAACCGTGTCCGCGCAAGAATTGAGCTACCTGGTCACTGCGGCCACCATGATGGCACATCACTACCAGAGGCTGGTTCCTGGGCAGATCAGGGATCCGTCGCGGGACCTCTTGCATCGGAATATGCAGCGCTCCGTCAATCGCGCAAAATACCAGCTCCTCGTCTTCCCGAACGTCGAGAAGTGTCAGTTCGACACCCTCATCTCGCGCATTTGATAGGGTTTTCACATTGATATCACTACCCCAATGCATCATACTTTTCTCTCCCTATTTACTCCAGTTTGGTTTAAATAGCTGCATATCTCAATATTCACAATGGGATCAATTGAGGATCAGAAAGATGTTTATTCAGACTGAAGCGACACCGAATCCGGCGCAAATGAAATTCCTACCTGGCCAGCCAGTTATGCCATCTGGGGTGGCGTATTTTTCAGATGAAATAACGGCCGAACGCTCGCCTCTGGCACAACGCCTCTTCGCCATCGAGGGCGTGGCCAGTATATCACTGGATAAAGACTCCATCACCGTTACAAAGGCGGATAAGTGGGATTGGCAAGCTCTAAAAACTTTGGCTCTGGCTGCAATCATGAACCATTATACAGCTGGCGATGAAGTAATTTTGGAGAATGACACCCCCGATTTGTCAGAGGCAGCATTGACCGACCCAGACGCCGACGTCGAAGTGATCGCCAATATAAAAGATTTGTTGGACAGCCATGTTACACCTGCCTTGGCCGATGGCAATGGTACGGCTGTCTATCGTGGTTTTAGGGATGGCATGGTGATCCTTGAATTAACGGGTGCCGCAAAGAATTTGCGGCACAATATCGAGGAGATGATGCAACATTATCTGCACGAAATTGATGGCGTGATGGACCTGGAGGACATGACGCCAAAACCTGGTCTGGATACTGAGGAAGGCCGCGCAATCCGTCGTTTACTTGACGAACATGTGAACCCCCAGGTGGCGTCGCACGGCGGCCATATTTCTTTAGTGGATGTGGCTGGCGATACTGCGTACGTGCGTTTAGAGGGTGGTTGCCAGGGTTGCGGCATGGCGGATGTGACTTTGAAGCAGGGCGTTGCAAACGAGATACGATCGATCGCTCCATCCATTATCAATGTCCTCGATGTAACGGACCATGCCGGTGGTGCAAATCCCTATTACCAACCAGGCAAGGGCATGTGAGAGAACAAGCGGATGGGCGGCTGCTGCTGCTTGTCCCCACCTCTTCCTACCGTATCGGTGACTTTCTGGCAGCGGCTGGCCGCTTAGGCGTTGATGTCACCGTAGGCTCAAACCAGGACGCAATCCTTGCGCACCGGACACCAGAAAATA
>CAJWZI010000172.1 GCA_913049615.1 uncultured Alphaproteobacteria bacterium
CAAGATTATGATGCAAGACGGCAAATTTCTTGGCGACCGCAAAGATGGAAAATTCCTGAAACGTAAGGTGGACGAGTCAATCCGCAACCGTCCGGTGATTTAACTTCGAGTCCCGCTGCACGAAACGGCCTAATTGGCCAAGTTTGGACGAATAATCATTCTGCCGCGGTGGTTTGGAACTGGGGGTCGCGCCAGGCAGTGAGCAGATGCTCTTGTTCCGCCGCGACTGATTTTTGGTTTTTCTCCTTGATGTGACCGTAACCCCTGATCATTGCCGGCAGGCTAGCAATTTCGATGGCCAGGGCATGGTTGGCGGGACCTAAGCCATCAATCAATTCCTCAACCACCGCACGGTACGAAGGGATGGCGGCGCGTTCGGCACGGCGTTCCGCCGTGCGACCGAATATGTCCAAACGAGTGCCGCGCAGGCTCTTCAATTTGGCCAGCAACTTGAACATGGACATCATCCATGAACCAAATTGCCGTTTGATCAATGCTCCTGTCTCCGGGTCTCGGCGCGAAATCAAGGGTGGAGCCAGATGGAAAGTCAGTTTCAAATCACCCTGGAACTGCTTCGCCAGATTAGCATGAAAGGTGCCGTCACTATACAGGCGTGCGACCTCGTACTCATCCTTGTAGGCCATAAGCTTGAATAGATTTTGGGCCACGGCTTCCGTCAACCCCGTTAGGCCTTTGCCTTTGATCCGTTCCGCGGTTTCAACCTGGCGGGTGAAGGCCTCGAATTGTTTGGCATAACCGATATCCTGATAGTCAGTCAGTATAGACGTGAGGCGGGCGATCATGTCGTCCAAGGTTTCCTCGCGCGCCAAGTCCAGGGGTTGCGGCGGTTCCGCCGCGCGGGTCACTTTGTCTAAATCCTCCGCCGCCAGGCGGCCCAAGGCAAACGCCTTGCGGTTCATGGCCACGGCAACGCCATTCAGTTCTATGGCTCGGTCAATTGCCTCGCCGCCGACCGGCAGAGCGCCGCGCTGATAGGCGCAGCCTAACAAAAACAGGTTGGTGGCGATAGCATCGCCCATCAAGGCCGTAGCCAGGCCTGTGGCATTGATAAACTCGGTCCGGTTGTCGCCTGCGCAGTTCCTAATCAGTTGTCGTAATTCCCCAGCATGAAAGTCCGTGTCCGGGTTTAGCGTAAAATCAGCCGTAGGAGCGAGGTGGCTGTTGATGATCGCCTGGGTTCCGCCTCCGGATATTTTGCGCAAGGAGTCCGGGCTAGCCGCCACCACCATATCCGCACCAAGCAGCAAATCCGCCCCACCCGCAGCAATGCGTACAGCATGCAGGTCTTCCGGTTCTGGAGCGATGCGTATGTGGCTCATCACCGCGCCATTCTTTTGCGCAATACCAGTAAAATCTAACACCGTAACACCCTTACCCTCAATATGGGCTGCCATGCCGAGAAGCGCACCCAGGGTGATCACGCCGGTTCCGCCGATGCCAGTGACCAAGATGTCATAGCCGCCTGCGGGGTCTGTGGATGGGGGCATTGGCAGGGCAGCGATGGCGTCGTCCAGGCCGTCGCTGGCGGAAGCCGGCGCCTGGCGCGGCTCAGCTCCAGAAATAGTCACGAAACTGGGGCAAAAGCCTTTGATGCAGGAAAAATCCTTGTTACAGGCAGATTGATTGATCTGCCGTTTTCGTCCAAAGAGCGTCTCCAGTGGCTCCACCGAAACGCAGTTGGAGGCGACGGAGCAATCGCCGCAACCCTCACACACCATTTCGTTGATGAAAGCCCGTTTATCTGGGTCGGGAAAGGTGCCTCGTTTACGACGGCGGCGTTTTTCTGCCGCGCAGGTTTGATCGTATATCAGGACGCTAGTGCCCTCAATTTCCCTCAACTCCCGCTGAACATGATCGAGTTCATCACGGTGGCGAATGGTGACACCCGGGGCCCATTTGGTGCCAACCCTGTATTTGTCTGGTTCATCGCTAACCACAATGATCTTGGAGACGCCCTCATGATGTACTTGCTGGCTAATTTTCCAGGGTGAGAGCGGGCCATCGTGGGGTTGCCCGCCCGTCATTGCCACTGCATCGTTGAATAGAATTTTATAGGTAATGTTTACGCCTGAGGCGACGGCGGCCCGAATCCCTGTAATACCCGAATGATAGTAGGTACCATCGCCTAAATTAGCGAAGATATGTTTCTCCTCGGTGAAGGCGGCCTGGCCAAGCCAAGGCACGCCTTCACCACCCATTTGGGTGAAGGTTTCGGTGGAGCGGTCCATGAACAACGCCATGAAATGGCAACCGATGCCGCCTGTGGCGCGGCTACCATCCGGCACTTTGGTGGAACTATTGTGGGGGCAGCCGGAACAGAAATAGGGAGCCCGTTCAATAGGCGCGATGGCCTTTTTTGCTACCTCCTCCATGCGGTCAAGCTGCGCCATGCGTTCGTCAATGGACGGGGAGTTAGCGTACCGGCCGATACGGGAAGCGATGATGCGGGCGATTTGTCCCGGCGATAGTTCACCGTCCGAAGGAAACAGTGGTTGTCCTGATTCATCGAATTTACCCAGAACGCGTGGGCGTACATCCGAACGCCAGTTGTAAAGCTGTTCCTTCAACTGGTTCTCGATGACCGCGCGTTTCTCCTCGATCACAAGGACCTCGTCCAGACCTTCGGCAAAGGTGCGTATGCCTTCCTTCTCCAACGGCCAGGGCATGCCCACTTTGTAGACCCGAAGACCGATATCGGAGGCCATTTGCTCGTTAATTCCCAGATCCTCTAAGGCCTGTAGGGTGTCCAGATAGGTTTTTCCAGCGGCGACGATGCCGATGCGTGGCTGAGGTGAATCCCAAATCAAACGATCAATACCGTTGGCCCGGGCAAAGTCTAAGGCAGCATAAACCTTATAACGCTGCAGGCGGATTTCCTGGCTCCACCTATCATCAGGCCAGCGGATGTTCAGGCCGCCTTCCGGCATCTCGATATCCGGGTATTTGATGTCCAGGCAGTGGGCGTCTACGTTAATGGAGGCGGAACTTTCCACAATTTCCGAGACGCATTTGTAACCAACCCAGACACCCGCGAACCTGGACATCGCCCAACCCAAAAGGCCATAGTCGAGATATTCTTGCACCCCGGCCGGATACAGCATGGGCACCATCCAAGACGCCAGATTATGTTCGCTTTGCCCGGGTACGGTAGAGGATACAGCGGCATGATCGTCGCCGCACAGCATGAGCACACCGCCGTTGGGGTCGGTGCCCGCGCTGTTCGCGTGCCGGACCACATCGCCACAACGGTCCACCCCAGGTGCCTTGCCATACCAGATGCCGAAGACGCCGTCGTGTTTTGATTTGGGCCCTAGGTTCAGTTGCTGACTGCCCCAAAGCGCCGTGGCAGCCATGTCCTCGTTCACACCGGGCTGGAAAACGATGTGGTTTCGTTCCAGAAACGGTTTGGCCTGCCAAAGCTGTTGGTCGAACCCGCCCAAGGGCGAGCCGCGATAACCGGAGATGTAGCAACCCGTATTCAAGCCCTTTGCCTGATCCCGTTGACGCTGTAACATGGGCAACCGCACCAGGGCTTGGGTGCCTGTTAGAAATACCCGGCCTCGTTCCAGAGCATATTTGTCATCGAGAGATACTTTCGCCAGTGAAACTGGCTTCTGCGTGCTCGTGGCAGTTGTCATGCCCTACCTCCAAAATAAAGACGGCCCCTACAAACTGACACAAATAGGGTAGTTATTTCGGCACCAAATTTCAAATCGGATACTCGCATGCCTAAAGGCCAAATTTGTTGACCTTGCGGTACAAGGTTGACCGGCCAATACCCAGCCTATGAGCAACCCTCGGTCATCCGACCTTGGTAGTTTTGGATAGCCGTTCGGATCATGTCTGCTTCCATGGCCCCCAGGGTACGAATTTCCCCGGCGACGGCTAGAACTAGCATACAACCGTCAGCGATGAGGTCGTCAAACCGCGAGCGCCCTTCAAACTGCCCGCCGAACTGCGAGAATTGGCCTCACAGGTTATTCATCATTAGGGCATTTTCCATAGGGACTAGCAACCGCACCGGATTGGTCGGTTTCGAGATGAAGTCGGCCGCACCCGCACGCATTACCTTGACATTTTTTTGATCCCGCTTTGGTCCGTCAATACAGTGGTTGGAATTTCTGGCTAACTGGATTTGATATTTTTACGGTACTTCAAACTTGTCCTGGTCCGACATTGCTAATTCCAACAACATCAGGTGGACGTTCTCGGTTTTCTCCGACTGCATGAAGGCGATTGCGGTTTCACCGCTCTTGCCGGTTTCGACATCATAGCCGTGACTGTTTATCGCTGCTTCCAGCAGGCGCCTCTGGGTGAGATCATCATTGACGACCAACACCGTTAGAGCCATTGCTCTTGCCCCAGTCCCTCACTACTTATGTTTTGAAAACTGGAATACCTGTGCCATTTCGGGACAAGTTGTGATTGATGGGAAACTAATATATGGAACTTGAAATTCTGCCCCGATGGGATCTGAGCGACCTTTATAGTGGGCCAGAAGCAGCTGAATTGGCTGACGATTTTAACCGGGTGTCTGCTGCCGCCATAAAATTTAAAAACGATTATTGCGGCAAGGTTGCTTCGTTGTCGGCGGCTGAATTGAGTGATGCTGTCCGACACTATGAGGCAGCCGAGGATTTGTTGGGCCGAATTTCCGGTTTCGCTCAGCTTTATCATGCCACCAAGGTGTCAGACCGAGAGGCCGGCCGTTTTTTTCAAACCACCATGGAACGGTTAAGCACCATCACCACGAAGCTGATCTTTTTTACGTTGGAGTTGAACCGAATCGAGGATGACGCCTTGCAAGTCCTGTTGGAGGCCGACGAGAGCCTGGCCCGATATAAACCTTGGTTGCGGGATGTGCGGGCCAGCAGATCCCATCAATTGTCCGATGAGCAAGAACAATTGCTGCATGAAAAACAAGTAACAGGGCGGGCATCTTGGGTGCGGTTGTTCGACGAAACCATAGCCGACATACGGTTCGATCTAGATGGCGAGCAGCTTTCACTGGAAAAGACCTTACATCTATTGTCGGAGCCAGATA
>CAJWZI010000173.1 GCA_913049615.1 uncultured Alphaproteobacteria bacterium
CCATTCCTTCTTAAAGGCCAGCACTTCGTCCGCCACCGCCAGGGCGCTGTGGATCAAAATCGCATCGGCGCCGGCGCCATGATAGGCCTCGGCCCGCCTGAGAGCTTCGCCAAGACCCCAGCCGGCGATAAAGGCCTCGACGCGCGCGACAATGCTAAAATCATCGTCAAGTTGGGCATCCTTGCCGGCTTTGATCTTGCCGCAAAATTCGTGGATGTCGGCCAACGGCTGTGTATCTCCTGAAATAAAACTGTTGGTTTTCGGAAATATCTTGTCTTCGATACAAACCGCCGCGACCCCTCGCTGTTCGAGCTTATGGATCAATCGGCGGAAATTGTTGAAGCTGCCATAGCCGGTATCGCCGTCCAGCATGATCGGCACGCTGGTGGCGTCCGCCATGAACTCCAGTGTTTCCAGTACTTGCGTCCAAGAGGTCTCATTGTTGTCGCGCACGCCGTATTGCGCCGAAATTGTCAGGCCGCTGCCCCAGATTCCCTTGAAGCCCGCTTCCTCGACGATTTTGGCGCTCAATCCATTGTGCGCCTCACAAATAAATTCAAGCTCTCCCGATGTCAGAAGACCGCAAAAGGCCGCAGTTTTTTTGGCCAAGGTCTTTTTCATGGTGTTCCCATTCTTCTTGAAAAGTCTGTTTGATCCGTTGGCGTCTTTGTTAGATCTTCGATTCCCATCGCTTCCAGCGTTACCTTGACGGCCGCCACTGCCCCCCGCATTTCCACCGGGCCGAGGGCGCCGATACAGCCGATCCGGAAGCTGTCCGCGAGGGCAAGCTTGCCCGGATAGATGACGAAGCCACGAGCGCTCATTTCGTCATAAAACCGGGAGAAGTCGAAGCAGTTGTGGGTTGGCATCAGAAAGGTGACGATGATTGGTGACTGCACCGCATCGGCGAGCAAGGTTTTAAAGCCAAGTTCCCGCATGCCCTGGACAAGAATGTCGCGATTGGCGCTATAGCGCTCATGACGGGCGGGCACGCCGCCTTCCTTCCGGTGTTCGGCCAAGGCCTGGTCGAATGCCGCCAGTACATGGGTCGGCGGTGTGAAGCGCCATTGCCCATTGGCCTCTAGTCCGCGCCACTGCTCATAAAGGTCCAGGGCCAACGAATGGGCATTGCCCTCGGCCCACTCTAGAATATTCTTACGAATCAGCGCGAACGCCATTCCCGGAACGCCTTCTAGGCACTTGTTGGAAGAGGCTATCAGGGCGTCGAAGGGCATGCTGTCGCCGTCGATCGGAATGGCGCCGAATGCGCTCATCCCATCAATAATCAGACGACGCTTGTGGGTCCCGCAGACGCGGCCAATCTCCACCATGTCGTTCAATATGCCGGTGGTAGTTTCGCAATGCACGACAACAACATGCTCGAGGCTGGGGTCCTCAATCAAAGTCGCGTCCAGCGCCGTTGGGTCCACCTGTTGATCCTCCGGCCAGTGCAGCACCGAGACCTCGCGGCCAATCCGCTCCAGTATCGTGACGATCCGCCTGCCATATGCGCCGTTTTCAAGAACCAGGGTCTGCTGCCCAGGCTTGATCAGCGTGCCCAGCGTCGCCTCCACGCCGAAGGTGCCACTGCCCTGCACCGGCACTGCGACATGGCTATCCTCGACCCCCGCGATTGCTAGCAATCGATCCTGGATGCGCCTGGTGATGGCGATGAAGTCGGGGTCCCTGGAGCCCCAGTCGCGCAGCATCGCTCGCTTGGTCGCAAGCGACGTCGTCAAGGGACCGGGGGTGAGAAGATATTTGTCGTTTCCACTATCGTTCATGATCAACCGCACAGCGATCATCAGCCCGGCGCTCCATATTCAACACCTCCTTGAAGGTTTGTTATTTGTCGGTTCGAATTCGTGGCCTGTGCGAGTTGATCGAACTCGCATTTCAAAGTCAGCAGACTCTCACCATGACTATTGATCACGTCAACGACAGAAACATCGAAGTAAATAGGGCAATGGCCGTTGAAGTCGCGAAGACCATTGTCGTTGACGATGAGTTTACCGACGTGGTCGGCGATGTTTTGGGCTAATTCTTCAACCACCTAATCAGTGCAATGTGACCCATGGCCCATCCAGCCGACTTGTAGCCAGCGATAGGCATAATGACGACATCGCCAGAAACGCTCGACAATCTCAAATTGAATTTTCCTAGCCCATCAGAATACTATCGGCTGCGAAATTTCAGATAACACTTAAGTCGACGGCAATCCTATCCGAATTCCACCAATATAGGAACCTTCATCCCGACCCGGCGGCCCGAGGGACGAATATTGGTAATTCTTTTGTTTTGGGAACTCCGTCGCACGGTCAGTGCTGTAGAGTTTCTATTTCACAACTTCGCAACGGATTCCTGTCTTCGCCGCCGTGGCGGATGGTGTTCAACCACGCCGCTTGGCCCGAGCCGTGTGTTGGCCAGGGTCCGTTCATCATGGTTCATGCGCCAGCTCAGCATTTTTTGCGCATATTCGAGCACCAACCCTTGATAGACGGGATCGTCGGCTAGATTATGAAACTCGTGGGGATCGCTCTCTAGATCAAAAAACAGTGGTGGCAGACCGGTGAAATGGACGTATTTGTAGCGCCTGTCCCAGAGCAGGTTCGCGCTGCATTGATCGGGTGTCAGGCCCAGCGTCTGGCCGCCATCAAGTCCTGGAAAATAGCGAAAATCGAACGCCGCATGTGCTTCCGCGCGCCAGTCCTCAACCTCTATGCCCTGACAGAAGGGCAGCAGCGAGGCGCCGTCACAGGCAGCGGGAACCTCGAGACCAAGCCACTCCAGGATCGTCGGCATGAGGTCGACATTCTCGCTGAAGGCGTCGATGGCCGTGCCGCGCGCCTGGTCTGAGGTCCCGCGCGGGTCACGGATGATCAAAGGGATATGGTATGTCTGTTGGTAGTAGTTGAACTTTGACATCATCCAATGATCGCCCAACTGCTCGCCATGATCGGAGGTAAAGACGATCAGGGTCCGATTCCAAGCGCCCGTCTCTTTTAGATGTGCTATCAGGCGTCCGATTTGGTCATCGATCTCCGTCATCATGGCGTAGTAGGTCGCCCTGATCTGCCGTATTTCATCTTCCCCGATTTCAAGGTAGTCCTTAAGCGAGGCGCCATGGGTATAGGCTGCGTCCAGTTGGTTCGAGAGATAAAAGCGGGTCCATGGATGCTGCTTGGCTTCGTCCTCGGCACTCCTTTGGCGAACGGGCAGCGGCACCGCCGCCGGTTCGTAGAGAGCATGATAGGGTTTGGGCACGATATAAGGGGGATGCGGCGCGTGATAGGAGATGTGGGCAAACCAGGGTGTCGCCTCGCGGGCCGAAATATAGGCCAAGGCCTCGTCGGTCAAAAAGGCCGCGCCACTGTCTTCCGCCTGGTACCAAGTCGGCGCGAAGGTGCGGCCCCGGCTTGGGTCGATACCCTCCCGGTTGGGCCGAAAAAGTGAGCGTGGGTCGTCATCGACCTCATATCCCCGCTGCCGCAACGCATTTTTCCATGGCAGATAATCGGAATCCATGCGGACCACCGGCGTCATCCCCTGCAACAATCCGGCCCGCGTCCTGAGTTCAGGATCGTCCGGGTCCCGACCGCGCGGGTCGGCGGCGATATCGGTATAGCCAAACAGAGCGGGATCATGGCCCCCCTTGCGGGCCTCAAGCGCAATATTTGCATGACGGTCGTCTAGCGGTGTGCCGTTCGTCACCGTGCGGTGATTGTGCTGATAGAGGCCCGTGTAGAGGCTGGCGCGCGCCGGCCCACAGGGTGTGGCCTGGGAATAGTGATGGCGAAACAAGGTACCCATCGCCGCCAGCGCGTCCAGATGCGGCGTCTTAACGACCGGATGGTCGAGGGCGGAGAGGCATTCGCCCCGCCACTGATCCGCCGTGATGAAAAGTACGTTTTCCACTGTCTTGCCCACCGTCGTCTTACTCATGCGAATATCAATGATTGTTTGTGTTACCGGGACGCGTTACTTGACCATGTCGATTTGGCGCCGGGTTTCGGCCGCGACAGAATCAACATAGGTATATTCGACGTCTTCGAAATCGCAGTAAAGTACACGCAAATATGCCTCTGGCTTATGGGGACAGTCGAAGGTGCTGCCGAGGAAGTCAATTGTCGATGTCGGCAGGACGATCTCTTGCGGCACGCCGTAGCCGCCGCTTTCGGTGGCCGGCATATCACCCTTGTGGCTTTGCCTCTCCAGCACTATTTCACCGTGGCTGATGGCCTGTCGGTAAAGTGCGACATCAACCCGAATTTCGCCGCGAAGGCGATAGCGTTCCCAGCGAAAGGGCCATGATTTCGGCGCATCGAATGAGATCGATATGAGGTTTTTCCGTTCAAAAAGATCGATGAAGAAGCCATCCCGCGCACAGCGTTCGGTGAGTCCTGCAGACAACCTATCCCAACTCATCTCGGCGTCCAGCAGAACCGATATATCGATATCGTCCTCCCATTCCAGAAGCTCACCACCTTCGCGCACGGCGCCTAGCAGGCTGCCGCCCTCCAACCAGTGGACAGCTCCGATATCGCGCAGGCAAGCGGTAACATAATGACTGATTTCCCGCATGTGTTCGCGGCAGCAGGGCGCGGTGTTGAGGCCAAGACGGTTGACGTAGAGGTTAAAGGGGCAGGGCGGCGTATTTTTGCCACAGCCCCTCCAACTGACATTGTCCTCCGACAGGACCAGTTCGCGGATGCCGTGGCGCCGACGGAAGGCCTCGAGATCACCGCCCGCCTGGGTCTCCAGGACCGCCAAATCGCTATCGTTGAATGGATGGAGCTGAAGTCGCCGGCCGGCCAAGTGCTGGCGCAAGGACCACGACATTTCAATCACCATGGCGGCCGCCAGCATCGCTTGCAGCTCAATGTTTGGCACCGCCAGGCCGGCTACCAGCGCTGGTGCGAGCAGCCACAAGCCTGCATGCTCGGCGTGTTTGGCCAGGAATTCCACCCCTCGATTGGCCGGATGGAAGGCGATTGCCGGGGCCGCGACAATGATAAATATGACAATGAAAAAGGTAGTCGATACTGCCAGGCCGACTGTGTCCAGG
>CAJWZI010000174.1 GCA_913049615.1 uncultured Alphaproteobacteria bacterium
CCGTGCGGCCGCGCACCAGGCCCTTCAAAATATCGGCTGTAATAACGGGAACGTCAGCCATGGGTCTAATTTGAGTCATAGCGTCCAATTTATCCAAGGGCAGATCCGTGGCCAGACGGGCCCAGGCCTGAGCCCGTCGATCCGACGGACAATAGGCACTGTCGATGCCCCAAATTCTTGCTCCCCGCAGAATAAAGGGTAAGACAGTGCCCGGCAGATCCGGTCCCGCAGCTAGACCGCACACCGCGACCGTGCCCAGCGACTTGGTCTGGGCTAGGACATTGACCAAAATATTGCTGCCCACGGTATCTATGCCCCCGGCCCAGGTTTCCCTCCCTAGGGGGCGGCCCTTTGCGCTCAATTCCTCTCTCGGCACGATGCTGCTAGCGCCCAAGTCTTTGAGATAATCATGTTCGCTCTCCCGGCCGGTGGAGGCAGCGACGCTGTAGCCCAGGTTAGCCAGAACCGCCACCGCGACCGAGCCGACACCACCCGCTGCGCCGGTGACAATGACATCCCCATTGCCCGGTTTCACGCCTGCGTCTTCCAGGGCCAACACACTCATCATGGCCGTAAATCCGGCCGTGCCAATGGCCATAGTCTGCTGCAAGCTCAAACGGTCGGGTTTTCGCACCAGCCAGTCTGCCTTGGCGCGAGCTCTTTGCGACAGCCCTCCTGAAACGTTTTCACCCACGCCCCAGCCTGTTAAGACCACCTCGTCGCCGACCTCGAATTTGGCACTGTCCGAAGCCTCGACCACGCCGGAATAATCAATGCCAGGCGCCATGGGCATGGCTCTCATAATCTTGGAGATATTGCCCTGAACGGCCATCCCGTCCTTGTAGTTAATGGTGGAAAATTTCACGCCCACCGTCACTTCATCAACTGCGAGGTCATTGTCTGCGACGTCCCTAAGTTCTACACTCGCTTTGCCATCAACCTCAGTGGCCCACCAGGCCTTGAACGTGCCCTTCATAATCGTTTCCCATAATGGTGTTTCGAAATAATTTCAGCGCGGATCATAGCGTCTGAATTCAGTCCGGCAAGCATTCGCCAAATTTTAACGGTTGGCCAACTGGCGGGCTCGCCAATTCTCCATCTCGCATCACGATATGGCCACGAATGATGGTGGCAATGGGCCAGCCCGTCACCTCTCGCCCATGGAATGGCGTCCAACCAGAACGGTTAGCCATGTCTTCGTCCAATATCTGTCGCTTGGCGCCCAAATCCACCACCGTGAAGTCGCCGTCATTTCCAACGGCTATGCGACCCTTGCCAGCAATGCCGAATAACCGCGCGGGTCCGGCGCACAGCAGATCCATGAGGCGCAACAGGCTTAACCGACCCGACGCCGCGTGGTCCAACATGACGGGCAACATGGTCTGAACGCCGGGCATGCCCGACGGGCTGGCCGGATAGATCGTGCCCTTTTCCTCCAAGGTGTGGGGCGCATGGTCGGAACCAAGAACATCTACAACACCTTGCTGCAACCCCCACCACAGGCCTTGCCGGTGGCTCTCGTCCCGGATTGGTGGGTTCATCTGCGCCCGTGTGCCCAATTCAGTATAACAGTCCGGTGCAGATAGGGTCAGATGTTGCGGCGTTACCTCGACCGAAGAGATGTCCTTGTTTTCTGCCAGAAACCGAATTTCCTCCGACGTGGTAATATGCAGAACATGGACCCTGGCGCCGGTTTCTCGTGCGATCGCGATTAGCCGTCTGGTAGCTCGCAGGGCGGTTTCAGAATCCCGCCAAACAGGGTGAGCTGACGGATCAGCCGCCTCTTGCGCCAGGTGCTGGCGTTCCCTTAGGCGTGGTTCGTCTTCCGCATGCACTGCGCAGCGGCGTTTTATGGCGCCCAAAATGCGGCGCAAGGTGGGATCGTCTTCAGTCAATAGATTACCGGTAGAAGAGCCCATGAAAATTTTCACGCCGCAACAACCGGGTAGACGCTCTAATTCTGCTAACTGCGCGGCGTTCTCTTTCGTGCCACCAACATAAAAGGCATGCTCACACAACATGCGGTCCTTGGCGCGGGTCAGCTTGTCAGCCAGAGCGTCCGGAGTGGTGGTTAGGGGGGAGGTGTTGGGCATCTCGAACACTGCCGTAACGCCCCCTAGCACAGCGCCGCGGGAGCCCGCCTCTAGATTTTCCTTGTGCTCACTACCCGGCTCACGGAAATGCACCTGAGTATCGATCACGCCGGGCAGTACATGCAACCCGGTGGCGTCAAAAACCTCGCCAGCCGCGGCCGTGGCCATGTCGCCGATGGCGGTGATGCGCCCGTCACGGACGCCAACATCGCCGCGGCCAATGCCGTTATGGGTGATCAGCGTGCCTCCGCGAAGCAACAAATCAAAGGGTTCAACCATCTGGGTCTCCTATGCGGGCGTGGCCAGGGTCTCGAATACATCTCCCTGGGGTTCAGCGCCGAGGATATGGCGGCGATGCCACAGGGCATAGAACAATAGGGTCCACGCCGCAAAACCATGACGTTTGCCCCCTTTTTGATATAGAGAAGCGACTTGATTAGGACGGGCGATGGCCTTGATGCCCGGTTGGTCAGCCATCATGGGTCCCAGTTCAGCGCCTCGGCCGCGAATCCATTCCGCAACAGGAACGGTAAACCCCTGCTTTTTGGCAAAAGCGTGCGCCTCAGGGTTGGCTCTGGACAACCACTGGCGGAGAAGATATTTGCCCTGACCGTCCCTCAGCTTTAGTTCGTCCGGCAGGCGGAATGCAAAATCGGCCACCTGCGGGTCCAGGAACGGTGTCCGTCCCTCCACCCCATGTGCCATGAGGCAGCGGTCTAGCTTGATCAACAGGTCATTAGGCAGCCAAGCAGCACAGTCAATGGCCTGGGTTAATTGGAGGTGGTTTAGGTCCGTGGCGCCCAAGGTGCTTTCCGCCGCGCGGATGCCATCCCGCCAGGTATCGGAGCTCTGGCGAAGCACACCAAGGCGATCGAACCGTCCCGTGCGCCGCATAGTGCGGCGCCCACCCACCCACCAGGGCCGCTGGGCATCCCGATAGCGCCCGTAACCGGCGAACAGTTCATCGCCGCCCTCGCCGGACAAAACCACTTTCAATCCAGCTGCCTTGGCCGTGGCCGCCAATTTAAATGTGGGCAGTGCCGCATAATCCGCCGCGGGATCGTCCAACTGCGCCGCTACCTTCGGCAACAGGGACCAAAAATCGCTTTCATCAAAATTGATCTCCATATGATCCGCGCTTAGATACCGGGCTACTGCCTGGGCTCGGCCTCGTTCGTCATGGGTCTTGGTGCCGCTAAAGCCAGCTGTGAAGGCCTGCACTGGTTGCTCGTTCAGGCGTGCCATTACGGTTAGAAGAGCGGAACTATCGATACCGCCTGAAAGAAACATTCCGTAGGGCACGTCCGATCGCTGGTGTAGTTCCACACTTTCCAGCAACACCCGCTCAAGCTTTGCCAGTGCCGCCGGTTCGTCCAGATCCCGCGGTGGGGCCAGCGGCAGGGCCCGGCGCTGGCGCCGTTCAAGAATGCGGCCTTGGGAAATAATCATCGTTTCACCCGGCAATACCCGAAAAATGCCGCTGTGAATGCTGCCTCGGCCAGTGGTGAACTGCATCTGCAGCAATTCATTCATGGGGCGATCATCTAAATTTGGCTTAACCAAACCTGCAGCCACTAGGGCCGAAGGTTCCGAGGCGAAGGCGAAGCCGAACTCCCCCTCCACGTAATACAACGGCTTAATTCCGAACGGATCGCGGGCCAGAACCAACAAACCCTCTCCGGGATCGTGGATGGCAACGGCATACATTCCACGAAGCCAGTCGGCGAATTCAATGCCCTTGCGACGATATAGAACGAGGGCGGGTTCACAGTCCGACCACGTTTGCCATTCTACATCTGTTAATTCCTGGCGCAGCTCAATGTAGTTGTAGATTTCCGCATTGGCAATCAAGGCCATGCCGTCCAGCCCTTGGATCGGTTGATCACCGGTTTTTAGGTCAATAATGGCCAGGCGGGAATGAGTCAGACCTATCCCTTCGTCAATGAACAGTCCCTCACCATCTGGGCCGCGATGGGCAAGGGCGGCCTGTAACGCCAATAAAACTGATGCATCTGGGGCAGTCCCGTCCGCCGTCATGATGCCGGCAATGCCACACATCAGGCTGCCACCTGATCAAAGAAATCCAGATAACGGCGCACCACCACGGATTCACTGAACTGGGCGGTATAGCCGGCGAGGCCTGTTTTCACGAGATTTTGCGCCACCTCGGGACTGGAAAGCACCTGATCGATGCCGGAAGCCAGAGCCTGAGGATCGTCCACGGGAACCAGCAAGCCGTTTTCCCCATCCCGAATTAACTCCGTCGGTCCCTGCGCTGCAGTGGCGACAATGGGGCGTCGGCGCGCCCATGCCTCCAGCACTACATTACCCAACGGTTCGATGCGAGAAGAACAGACGACCAGATCCGCCGCCTCATATAGCGGCGCGGGATCCTCCTGCCAGCCAAGAAAACGGATTCGCTGAGTCACACCAAAGCGCGCGGCCTGTTTTCGCAACGTGGCTTCCAAAGAGCCCTCGCCGGCCAGCCACAAATAGACATCCGGTAGCCGGCGCAGGGCGTCGATCAAAATGTCAAATGCTTTGTTCTGATGCAACCGTCCCAAAGCGAGGATTACGGCGCAATCGTCCGGTGTTGACAGATTCCGCCTGGGCACAGGGTCAACCGCTCCGGTCGAAACGAAATTTGGTAGATAATGGACCCGAGCCTCGGGCCAACCCCGGTCCACCAAGTAGTGGACGATTCCCCTGGTATTCCCGACCAGGTGGTCGCAGGCGTGGTAATATTTTAGGTCGTAATAACCGCCCAACCGGCCGCAATGGACGAACCGGCCTCGTGGCGGGGGACAAAAAGCCGCCGCCCGGTTCATCCAGCTTAACACCACCTGAGGCTTGTAGCGGGTGATTTCCCGGCGCAGTTTCAGGCGGGTAGAAATATCCAGCTTGCCGCCAAAGGCCACAGTTTGTGCGGCAACACCCCCATCGGTCAATTGCTTCT
>CAJWZI010000175.1 GCA_913049615.1 uncultured Alphaproteobacteria bacterium
TCTGAATTCGCCCCTTTTTTGCCATACATATGATTATTTCAGCTCGACGGCATAGTCGTTGACCATTGGAACAGTCTTGATTAAGCCCTGATCCTTCAGGAATTGGGCCTTAGGGGCTATAGCGTCCATGGTCCAAAGCGGCTGGACGCAGGGCAAAGCGTGGCAGGGTATCTTGGAACGCGCGTTTATTTAATTCATCGCCCAGGTTCTTTCGGCCCTAGATGAATAGTTGCCAGCTTTCTTCTGGATAGTTTGGCTAATATGCATAACAACAAGGTTGGCATTATCTGCGCGGCTAGCATTCTCCTTCTCCCGTAACTCCTTAAAAATGCTATATTGCGATCATCATAAATTCTTACGAGGGCATGACGTGGAACTGAAGGGTGAATATCGCATAACTGCATCCCGTGAACGTGTCTGGGAGGCGTTGAACGATCCGGAAATTCTGAAAAAATCAATTCCTGGGTGCAGCGCGCTGGAGGCTGTAGGCGACAGCAGTTTTGCCGCAACCGTGACGACCAAAGTAGGGCCCGTGAAGGCAAATTTTCAGGGTCAGGTGACCTTGTCCGACATTGATCCACCCAACGGCTATACCATTCAGGGTGAGGGCAAGGGTGGGCCAGCGGGGTTTGCCAAAGGCGGTGCCAAAGTGAGTCTGGTGTCTGATGGCGACTGTTGCTTGTTGCGTTATGAAGTGGAAGCCAGTGTTGGTGGCAAACTGGCACAGATCGGAAGCCGTCTGATTGACGGTACAGCGAAAAAGCTTTCTGGAGAATTTTTTGAAACCTTTGCTGCGCTTGCGGCCGAAGGTAAAAAAGGAGATGAGGCGCCTAACAAGCCAGTTGCAGTGACCGAAGTGCCGCCGGAAATTTTGGACGGAGCAGGCGTTGCGGGTGAGGTTGCGCCTGAAGTGGAGTCTGTGAGCAACGAGAGTATGACCCTTGACGGCATTACTAAGGAAGCGGAGGTAACAAAATCGAGTGGACTACCCACCTGGGTCTGGGTCAGCGGTCTGATTATCGTCGTAGCAGTCATTTTGGGGTTGGTGAGTGGCAATTAGGCATAGAAAATGGGTACTCAGGGGTTAGTGGCCCAAATCGGTGCTTGACGTTGAAGCGACAAGGCGAAACACTTCCTATCACTAGGGGAAGATTGTGTTCTTCCGTCCTAAACGTGTGACATATCCGAACCATTTGGTTGATAAAACCGAATGGTTCGGATATATTTAGGCTCAAGAATAGTCGGCAACGGACGACAGGGAGGTTCTGCATGGCAACGGTGTCAATGACCGTCAATGGTCAAGCCGTGAGTGGCGAGGTGGAAGGCCGCACGCTACTGGTACAATTTATCCGCGAAAATTTGGGCCTGACAGGCACTCATGTGGGCTGTGATACCAGCCAATGCGGCGCCTGCGTCGTTCATGTCAACGGTGACAGCATGAAGTCTTGCACCATGCTGGCACTAGAAGCCGAAGGGGCCGAGGTGACAACCATTGAAGGCCTGGCGCAAGATGGTGAGTGGCATCCCATGCAGCAGGCTTTTCAGGACAATCATGGACTGCAATGCGGGTTCTGCACGCCTGGTATGGTGATGAGCGCCATCGATTTGGTGATAAAGAACCCGAACCCGGATGAAACGACGATCCGCGAGCAGTTGGAAGGCAATATCTGCCGCTGCACAGGCTATCACAATATCGTCAAGGCGGTGCAGCAAGCCGCCAAGACCATGGGGGGCTGACATGGCTGAGAATGGCATTGGCGCAAGCGTAAAGCGCAAGGAAGACAACCGTTTCCTGACCGGTAAAGGCAACTACACCGACGATATCAACCGGCCTGGGCAAACCTATGCGGTTCTGGTTCGCTCTCCACATGCCCACGCGACCATCAACTCTATCGACACCTCTGCCGCAAAAGCAGCGGCGGGCGTGGTCGGCGTGTTCGTGGGACAGGATCTGGTCGACGACGGCATCGGCGGCTTAATCTGTGGTATGGCTGTCGCGGGTAAAGGCGGTGAAGTCGCCAAGATGCCGCCCCGTAACGTTTTGACCATCGACAAGGCTCGTTTCGTAGGCGATCCCGTTGCTGTGGTGATTGCTGAGACTTTGGCGCAGGCCAAGGATGGCGCAGAATTGGTCGACGTGGATTATTCCGAATTGCCGTCGGTAGTTTCCACCTCGGGTGCCGACAAGCCAGGCGCGCCGCTGTTGCATGAAGAGGTGCCGGACAATCTGACCCTGGACTGGGAATTCGGTGATGCGGCAGCCGTGGATGCGGCATTTGCGTCTGCTCATAAGGTAACGGAAATAGAATTGGTCAACAACCGTATGGTGACCAACCCGATGGAACCCAGGGCGGCGATCGGCGAGTATAATTCGGGTACCGACGAGACGACGTTGTATTTGACCTCGCAAAACCCGCATGTGCATCGCCTGGTGATGGCGGCATTTATGAACATCGCACCGGAGCATAAGTTCCGCGTGGTGTCGCCCGACGTGGGCGGCGGCTTTGGCTCTAAAATCTTCACCTATAATGAAGAGGCGGTGTGCGCCTGGGCGGCGAAGAAGCTCAATCGTCCAGTAAAATGGACCTGTGACCGGACGGAGGCCTTCCTGTGCGATGCCCATGGCCGCGATCACGTGACCAAGGCGGAAATGGCCCTGGACGAAAACGGCAAGTTCCTGGCCTTGCGGGTAACCAGCCATTCCAACATGGGGGCTTACCTGCAATTGTTCTCGGTCTCCATCTCCACCCTGTTTCACGCTTTCCTGTTGGCGGGGCAATACACCACACCGGCGATCTATGTAGAAATGAAGGCTGTGTTGACCAATACAGCGCCAGTGGATGCCGCGCGCGGTGCCGGCCGGCCAGAGGCGACCTATCTGTTGGAGCGGTTGGTGGACGTTTCGGCAACCGAGATGGGCATGGACCCGGCAGAGATCCGTAAGATCAATTTCATCAAGGCGGAGCAAATGCCATACCAGACACCGGTGGTCCATGTTTATGATTCCGGCGACTATCACGCGAGCATGGACAAGGCCCTGGCCAATTCAGACTATGGCGGTTTTTCCTCCCGCAAGGCCGATGCCGAAGCTCGTGGCAAGAAAAGGGGGATCGGGCTATCAGCTTACATCGAAGCCTGCGGCGTCGCCCCATCGGCGGCTGTTGGCCAGTTGGGCGGTGGCGTCGGACTATGGGAATCAGCGCAAGTGCGTTTCAACCCTACGGGCGGGGTCACGGTCTTTACTGGCACGCATTCTCATGGACAAGGACACGAGACGGCTTTCGCGCAATTGATCACCGAACGCCTTGGCGTGCCGTTTGAGCAGGTCGAGGTGGTACACGGAGATACCGATAAGGGTCAATTCGGCATGGGCACTTATGGTTCCCGCTCGCTGCCAGTGGGCGGTGTTGCCATTGCCAACGCCTGTGACAAGATTATTGCCAAGGGCAAGAAGATAGCGGCCCATACCCTGGAAGCTGCTGAGGAAGATATCGAGTTTGGTGACGGTAATTTTACGGTTGCTGGCACTGACAAGGCCATGAATATAGCAGAAGTGGCGTTCACGGCCTATGTCCCGCACAACTACCCAGAAGGGGTTGAGCCAGGATTAGATGAAATTGCCTTCTTCGATCCCTTGAACTTCTCCTTTCCTGCCGGCGCCCATGTCTGCGAGGTGGAGGTAGACCCGGAAACGGGCACTGTGGAAATCGTCCGCTACACGGCGGTAGATGACTTCGGTACTCTGGTCAATCCTATGATTGTGGAGGGGCAGGTCCATGGCGGCCTGGCCCATGGCATAGGTCAGGCCCTGCTGGAGGGCTGTGTCTACGATGAAGATAGCGGGCAGTTGGTTACCGGGTCGTTCATGGATTATTGCATGCCCCGAGCCGACAATCTGCCGTCCTTCGATGTGGATTATACATCCACTGTACCAGAACATAATCCCCTAGGGGTTAAGGGTTGTGGCGAGGCGGGCGCCATTGCAGCGCCGCCGGCGGTGATCAACGCCATTACCAACGCCTTGGGTGTGAAACATGTAGAAATGCCGGCCACGCCGGAGGCTGTGTGGCGCGCCGCGCAGTCAGTAAGCTAGGCCAGGGAGGATAGATAGATGTACGACTTTAACTTCCAATCAGCTTCTAGCATTGATGATGCAGCGGCCAGACTTTCGGCGGCAGACGACGGCACAGTTATGGCTGGAGGTCAAACTCTGATCCCGGTTCTGAAACAGCGACTGGCCAAACCATCTGACGTGATATCCTTGGCCGGCGCTGGCCTGTCAGGCATCACCAACAGTGGGGACAGTGTCACCATTGGCGCCATGACTACCCATGCCGAGGTCGCAGCCTCGACAGATGTGCCAGCGGTATTGCGTTCCGTGGCCGAGGGTATTGGCGACGCGCAGGTGCGTAATCGAGGCACATTGGGTGGCTCTCTCGCTAATAATGATCCGGCGGCAGATTACCCGGCCGCAGCCTTGGGCCTGGGAGCGACGATCACCACTAATCAGCGTGACATCGCGGCGGATGATTTCTTCACCGGCATGTTTGAGACGGCCCTGAATGATGGCGAGATCATTAAGTCCGTCACTTTCCCCAATGCCACTAAGGCGGCCTACGCCAAGTTTCCCAATCCGGCATCCAGGTTTGCGCTGGTTGGCGTATTCGTCGCACAGGCGGCGGATGGCGTGCGTGTTGCGGTTACGGGTGCTACAGATCACGCCCGTCGGGGTCCACGAATGGAGAAGGCGCTTTCCGACAACTGGTCACCGGGTGCTCTGGATGGCGTTACACTTCCAGTCGAGCACATGAATAGTGACATCCATGGTAGTGCGGAATACCGAGCCCATTTGGTAATTGTTATGGGCAAGCGGGCGGTCGCTGCCGCTGGCTAGACAAATACGAAGTTCAAGATTGGCGGAGAGGTTCATGCCTCTCCGCCTTTTCTTTGCTTGCAAAACGACCTAGGTTTCGCTCCATGAATACTGCTATCCCCACTGATATCGATGCCACATTGGCT
>CAJWZI010000176.1 GCA_913049615.1 uncultured Alphaproteobacteria bacterium
AAAAGTTTCTAGCGATAATGGACCAGGATGGTTACGGCCACCGATTTTTGACCAACGGCAGCTACCTGGTGCTCACGCCAAGGTTCTCACCTTCCCGACAAGAAATCACTTATCTGTCTTATTATCGTAACACGCCACGGGTATACCTCTACAACATCGACACCGGACAGCAAGAAATACTAGGGGATTTTCCCGGCATGACTTATGCGCCCCGGTTCTCGCCCGATGGTGATAAAGTAATCATGAGCATGGCGCGTGGCGGCAAGTCGAACATCTATGTCATGGACTTGCGTACGCGGATCATCAGCCAGATGACCGATACCCCGGCGATAGACACATCACCCTGTTATTCTCCCGATGAAAAATTTATAGTCTTCAACTCCGATAGGGGTGGCCGGAAACAACTTTACGTGATGGGCGCTGACGGTTCCGGCGTCAAACGCATCTCCTTCGGCAAGGGGCAATACACTACGCCTGTTTGGTCGCCGCGAGGCGATTTGATCGCTTTCACGAAAAGCCGCAAAGGCAAATTCTATATCGGCGTCATGCGCCCAGATGGTAGTGGCGAACGCTTGTTATCCGGAAGTTTCCTTGATGAAGGACCGACCTGGGCCCCAAACGGCCGTGTGTTAATGTTCTTCCGGCAAGAGCCATCGGACAAGCGTGGCAATGGCCGCACACGTCTTTGGTCTGTCGATTTGACCGGTTACAACAAACGCGAGATAGTTACGCCTATCGACGCGTCCGACCCAGCCTGGTCACCTCTAAGCCCCTTGAATCGTTAAGGGTCCATGGTTAATCTTATCTGCAACAATGGTGCGGGACGGCTCAAGGATTTTTCGGCAGCAGATAGAACCTATACAGAGCAAGGCGGTGCGGCAATTTGCTTTTACTTTGGGCTTATTGTTGCCATAAGGCGGTTGTTAAACTTATGCAGCCCATGTATGTGTGGCTTGCAGTCATTGTAGTTGATTTGTTGGCGGGTGAATATTTGTTAAGGGCATTGGTTCAGCGCAACCACGCTGAACCGTATATAAACGCATGAGGAGTGGTCTCTATGGTCTTTGAGAAATTTGCGCTGAAGGCGGCGTGCTTGGCAGCAACCATCCTTTTAGTAGCCGCTTGTGAAACGCCAGTTGAGGAAGGCAAGCAAACTTCCGGCACTGGCGGCGCCAAACAAGAGACGCAAGTGGCCAAGAGTGGCCAAGACAAGAAGACGCCCATGGAAAAGGCTGAGATAAAAACATCCATGGAGAACAAGGTCGTGCCTGGTTCCCAGGAAGATCTGGTGCTGAAAGTTGGCGATCAAATTCAATTCGATTTGGACAAATCCGTACTACGTGCTGATGCCCGGCAGATCGTCGAGCGCTGGGCCGATTGGCTGCAGCAATACCCGGCGGTGACTGTCACCATTGAGGGGCATTGTGACGAACGGGGCACCCGAGAATACAACCTGGGGCTGGGCGAGCGCCGGGCTGATGCGGCACGCAAATTTCTGATCGCCCTGGGCGTCAACGGCGACCGCATCGGGACAATTTCATACGGCAAAGAACGCCCCTTGTGTGTCAGTAGCAATGAAGGTTGCTGGGCACAAAACCGTCGCGGGATGCTGCTGGTCAACTAATCGGTCTGATGGGTCGATACCGATCTGATAACGACAAGGCATATGTTCCAGGCCCAGCTTGAGATCACCATAATCCGGGTTCAGGCAGGCGAGGGCTAGTCTCGGCTATAATTTTGCCACATTCCTTAGTTATGCCATGGACTGTAGCTAGCGCACAGCATGATAATTCACCTGCGTGTCAAAGGATTGAAGTAGGCATCCATGCAACAAATTTCTCGGGCCATTATCATATCAACCCTTGTCGCATGGGTAGGGTTCTTGTCGGTGTTGTTTGTGACATCTACGCCGTTGGCACAAGATAAAAATTTACAGACCTTGATCCAAAGTCTCAACCGCGTGCAGGAAGATTTGCGTATCTTACAAAAGGATTATTATCGCGGACAGAAAACCGGCGGATCGCGCATGCCCGTGGGTTCTGCGAGTAAAAGGGATAAAGGCCGGCTGGTGGACGCTGAAATCCGCATGAGCAATCTGGAAGCAGAGATGCGCCGCCTGACCGGGCAGTTGGAAGATGTAGGTCATGGCATGCAAACCATGCTGCAACGCCTTGACAGCTTGGTGAAGGATGTGGATTTCCGACTGACCGAAATTGAGCTTCGTCTAGCCCGGACGCTGGGGTCGCCAGAGGCCGCTCGCTCGACTGAAAAGGCAGGCAAGGTGGCCGGCACCCAACAGGAAGCGCTAAACCAATCGAACTCCGTAGCAATCAAGAACCCCTCAATTCTGCCGGAAGGCACACCGGAAGAACGCTATAAATACGCCTATTCCCTTTTGATCACAACGCAATGGACAAAGGCAGAAACCGCGTTTCAGGAGTTCCTGGATCAACACGGCGATGATAAATTGGCCGGCAATGCCCAATATTGGCTGGGCGAGACCTTTTATGCGCGGCAGAATTTACACGAGGCTACGCGTGCCTTTCTGGTTGGAATCCAACGTTATCCAAACAGCATGAAGGCGCCCGACACAATGCTGAAATTGGGCATTTCTCTGGCCAAGTTAGGCAAAAGTGAGGATTCCTGCGCCGCCTTTTTGGAAATGCAAAACAAATTTCCTAACCTGCGGAACCGCCTGCGTAAACGTTTGCTGAAAGAAATGACGGTGGGAGGCTGTAACTAGCCAAGCGGCGGTCGATATAATGCGGCGGGCACCATGACCACCATCAACGCCACAACATTTGATGCCTTGATGTCCTCATTAGGTCCTTTTGAGGATGTGCCGCACCTGGCAGTTGCGGTTTCCGGCGGGGCTGATAGCATGGCTTTAGTCCTTTTGGCGGATGATTGGGTCCGCGGTCAAGGCGGCGACGTGACGGCTCTGACTGTTGATCACGGCCTACGCCCGGCCTCGACAGTCGAGGTTCGCCAATTGAGCAGTTGGTTAAAAGGTCGGGCGATCCGTCATCGGGTTCTGCGCTGGAAAGGAAAGAAACCCAACTCAGGCATTCAGGCTGCCGCACGGCAGGCACGCTATGAGCTCATGACCAATTGGTGCCAACGACACGGCATCCTGCATTTGTTGACTGCTCATCACGGCGATGATCAGGCCGAGACCATTTTTATGCGCCAGGGGAAAAATAGTGGCCCCGATGGCCTAAGCGGTATGCCGGCCGGCCGCGCACTAAATGGGGTGCGCCTTTTACGGCCCTTGTTGCCAACAAGACGCAAGGACATGGAAGCGACCTTAATGGCTAGGCGACAGCCTTGGCTGGATGACCCATCAAATGAGGAAATCCGCTTTGCCCGTGTCGCGGCGCGGCGCAAACTGAGCGGTGATGAACAGGAAAATATCCGATTACAAGCCCTGGCCCAGAATGCTGCCGACCAGCGGCGGAGAAATAGCCATCAACGCGCTGCGCTGGCTGCTAAAACCGTACGCATGCATCCGGCAGGCTTCTGCTGGTGGGATTTTCCTGATGGCAGCGACGACACCCTAACCAGGGCGCTTCTGGCAGATATTTTGCTTTGTATCGGCGGCGGAACTTATCGGCCAAGACGGGACCGCCTCGACCGTCTTTACCGGAACATTACGAACCGCTACACAGGAAGCCGAAAGCTTGCCCAGGGGCGCACTCTGGCCGGCACGCGCATTCTTCCTATGGTGGCGGGATTTTTGATCTGCCGGGAGGTAGGGAGGCTGCCTCCCCCCATCGCCTTAAACTGCGGTAGTTCCGGCCGCTGGGATAGATTTGATTGGCGCCTTAGAAGCCCAGCTAAGCAAGACCTAACCGTAGGGCCCTTGGGTGACGACGGCTGGCGGCAAGTTCGCATGCAAACGAGCATCCCTCTTCCAAGCGAGGTCTGGCCTGGATTGCCGGCATTACGTCAGGGAGAACTGGTTCTAGCCGTACCACACCTAAATTTTGCATCAACTGATATAGCCGGGCTTGACGGCCAGAAAACACAGTTTTTTGCCCGTTTTTCTCCGCAACGGCCCTTGCAGCCGGACGGCTTGTTGCTTGTTTGACGGCAACTTAGCATTATCTTTTTGTAATCTGGTCAGAATGGTATATTGGTTGCATCCCTTTTTTGGCCCCTGAATGCGAATTTAGATGCTAGAGTCTAGTTTTCCGCTGGTCCATCGGAGAAAGATACAAAGTGAGTAATTTTAGTCGCAATATAGCCCTTTGGGTGATCATCGCCCTCTTGGTACTGGCGCTGTTTAATCTTTTTCAGGGCCCTGGGACGGGGGGCTCCGCCACCACGCTGGCCTATTCCCAGTTTATTTCGGAAGTGGAAAGCGGCCAGGTCCGCGATGTAACAATTCAAGGCAACACCATTAGCGGCCATTACACCGGTGGTACGCCGTTCAATTCCTATGCGCCCAACGATCCTGATATGGTGCGCAAATTGAACCAGCATGGGGTGACGATTTCCGCCGCTCCGGACGAGGAAGGTACGCCTACTCTGTTCGCGATCCTTCTCAACTGGTTTCCCATGCTGTTGTTGATCGGCGTTTGGATCTTTTTCATGCGGCAGATGCAATCGGGTGGCGGCAAGGCCATGGGCTTTGGCAAATCCAAAGCCCGGCTTTTGACGGAACGTCAGGGAAACGTGACATTTGGCGACGTGGCTGGAATCGACGAGGCTAAGGAAGAGCTAGAAGAAATCGTCGAGTTTCTGAAGGACCCACAAAAATTCCAGCGCTTAGGCGGCCGCATTCCCAAGGGCTGTTTGCTAGTGGGCCCGCCGGGCACCGGTAAGACGCTGCTGGCACGTGCTATTGCAGGCGAAGCCAATGTGCCGTTCTTCACTATTTCCGGTTCCGATTTTGTGGAGATGTTTGTCGGTGTCGGCGCCTCTCGCGTACGGGATATGTTCGAACAAGCTAAGAAAA
>CAJWZI010000177.1 GCA_913049615.1 uncultured Alphaproteobacteria bacterium
TTATTTATTGCCGAGAGTAATCACCGCCCTGACGTCTGAGATCAAGCCAGCCTCTGTAGAGCCAACGCAAACCAAAGAGCGAGACTGTTGGAACGATGATCCACTGCGCTAGAGGGGCGATACCTGTGCCAAGGAAGGGAAACAGGGGCATAGAATCATTGTAGCTCCAGCGCTGGCCTGCGCCTGTGGCCCAGGCTTCAAAGACTATGGTTATAAGCAGACCGGTAGCAAAATACGCTCCTAAAGCATGGCGGCGCCACCGCCCCTGTATCCAAAAGCCATCTTTAGTTGCCGCTGCGGCGACGCCATAGGCAAATAGTGCAATATTGGCATCGCCGATTGCCGCCCGCGTGCACAGCCAGACGACCGCACCATGGGACGCCTCCATCATCCCTGTAAAGAAAGGCACCTGGATCATTTCCCAAAAAAAATGCAGCAAAAAGCTGACAGACCAGATTAAAAAAAACAGGAACCAGCCTCTACGTGATGGTCGACGTGAACAATGCATAATCTATCCAGCCAATCTAATAACTTCAGGCAGCCGAAGTTGAAATCGCAACCCTTCATCGCAGCGCCCTCCTGACCACCCGATATTTCGGAAATGGCCAGAACCGGTCCACCCAAAAACAACGGCAGCAGCAAGGAGATAACTCGTCGGTTCATTGCGGCCATCTCGATTTCATGCGCCAAATGGTCGGATTGCATGCTTGGCGCCCAGTATGCCTTTCAATAGTGAGCAATCATAGCACCTCTCCAAGATGGGCGCTGGGGGCGAAATAGCCTCTTTGATGCGTCGTCAGGTCTGACAGTCTGACGGGTGGGGATGTCAGTACGAAAATCGGGAAAATGAAATTTAGCTGAAAATTCAGGTTCGTTTCAGTTGACCACTACAAGCTTTGTGCGTCAAGATTAAGTGCCGTTTAACTGGCACATCCATATTGAGGCAATAAATCGTTGTCGGTATGAAAATTAAAATAAGGAGTTTCAGGTGAGCAAAATCTTCAAATCAATAAGCGCTCCGCTGGCGATAGCTTTAGTAGCAACACCGGCGTTGGCCGCGGAGCCGGTCGGGCGTGCGTCACCAACCGTAGAAGACCTGAAGGTTGAAATAAATCAACTGACGGCTGAAGTGGAAGAGCTCAAGAAAGGCGATTCCCCCTTCACGGTGAACGGTTATTACCGCCTGCAGGCGACCTCAGAAAGCCTGGATGAAACCAACGAGAACAGCAGTTCATTTGTTGACCAGCGCCTGCGTGCAAAGATCACCGGCGACCTCAACGATAACGTGAGCCTGGTTTGGTACGGTGAGCTCGATTCTCCCTGGGGTGAGAAGGGAAGCTGCCAGGGTGACAATTGCGGCAAACTCAGCGCCGACGGCGTTGGCGTTGAGACCAAAAATGCCTACGCTGAACTGAAGGTGCCGAACAGCGACTGGAGGGTGCGAGCGGGCATCCAGGGGTATGGCTTCGGCAAGTACGAGAGCTTTGTTACCAACGACGACATGAATGGCGTCTCCTTTGCGGGCAATGTTGGTATGGCCACGCTGACAGGTGGCTGGTTCAAGTGGGAAGAAAACGATCGAGATTCTGCGGACGACGTGGACTTCTACATGTTGAGTGCCGAACTTCATCCCAGCGAGGTTTTCCACTACGGCCTTACCGGAGCTCAGATCAGCAACAGCAGTCAGGCTGCTCTGAATGGTACGGCGGCTCGAACGGATGACAACTATTTCGGTGCCTACGCCGATTTTACCTATAACAAAATGGCCTATAGCGGCTCGGTACTTTACAAAAAGTCGTCCGGGCGTGACTCTGACGCAACAGATGGCGACACGTACATGTTGAATCTGTATGCCCAGAGGCATTGGGGCAACGCAAGCCTCAAGATTCACGGCATCTACATTCCGGCTGATGACAGCAGCAATGGTGCAGATCGCTTCGCGGCAAACCAGTCAGGCTGGGAGCTGAATAGCAGCAATCTGCAAATCTTCGGAACAGACTACTACTACAACAATGGTTCCCAGGGGGCCAAGTCAGTTTATGACGCAGCTTACCAGGGATATGGTCTGATGGGGCTGATGGTCTCGGGTGATCAGGAACTTTCCAACGACTACTACCTGAAGTACGGCACAGGATACTTCCGCGCTGCCGACGACGCGCCCGACAGCGCTGCTCAGGCCAACGGCTCAACCCTTGGTACTGAAGTCGCTGCTCAGCTTGGTAAAAAGTTTGCCGGCGTGTATGACATCAGCCTCCGCGGTTCTTACGGTTTCATGGGAGACTTCTACGGAGATGACCCGGAGGATACCTATAAGGTCGTAGCTATGGTCAATATCAGTTACTGATCAACGTGTAATTTCATGATCTGATACAACGGCCGGGCCTTAGTCCGGCCGTTTGTCATTGAGCCGAACATGCGGAAGGTCGGCAATGATTTTGACGAAATCCTCCAAATGAGGACGCTAGCTGACCCACGCAAAGGGGCTAGCCTTTTCTACTGGGCATTATCGTACTAAAACCACCACCGGACGCCCGCCACGAAGCTGGAGGACTCGACGTCTTCCCCCTCGCGCTCACGAAGGTCCTCTGTGTTGCCCAGAAAGCGGGTGTAAGAAACACCCACGTAGGGCGCAAACTCCCTCGAAAAGTGGTATCTCAGACGGAGCCCCAGGCCCACATTATTGATGCCACTACCGACGCCCCACTCCTCAACATCGCTGAAGGCAACGAGCGTTTCGCCGCGGCCCTGCAAAATGAGCCTTTGGGTCAGCAGCCAGTCGTACTCGGCTTCAAGATCGTATGACACGTCACCGTCGTCGGTGACTCGGAGATTTGTGTCTACCTCAAACCAGTAGGGGGCAAGTCCCTGCAATCCAACAATGGCCGAATAGCGCTCCTTATTAGGGCTGGGGCCAAACGTTGTCTGGGCACCCAATCCTGTCTGTATATCCCAGAAGCGATCGAAGCGATAGCTGTACTGCACATCAAAATTTTCGATGTCGCCGCTGTCGCTGGATAGATCAGTCTCACCTTCCGTTTCGACCCAGAGCCGATTGCGATCTTTACCAATCCAGGCCTGGGCGTCCCACAGGGCCAATTCGTTGTCGCCGTCACGCTGGTATTCCATCCGGTCAAACAGAACCTGGCCAAACACCTGGTTGTCGTGTATCGGCAGCGTCCAGTCCGGTTCGGCCTGAACGCCAGTACCGGCGGCGCCGGCTCCCGAGGCAAGCGTTAAGGCTGAGGCACCCACAACCCACTTGATGCGATTCATCATAATGTTCATCCCCTATCCCGTTAAACGACCGACACGACACGAAACATGCCTGCGTCCATGTGGTACAGAAGGTGGCAATGGAAAGCCCAGTCACCCGGTGCATCCGCTGTGATCAGCGCGGATACACGCTCGCCGGGTTTGACGGAAATCGTGTGTTTGCGTGGACGATATTCACCTGCACCGGTTTCCAGTTCCATCCACATGCCATGCAGGTGAATGGGGTGATCCATCATCGAGTCGTTGACGAGGATCAATCGCAGGCGCTCGCCATGGTAGAACTTGACCGGGCCATCGACTTCAGAGAACTTTTTGCCGTCGAACGACCACATGTAACGTTCCATATTGCCGGTAAGGTGCAGTTCCACCTCGCGTTCGGCCGGGCGCTTGTCGGGCCAGCCCTCAATGCTCTGCAACTGGGAATAAGTCAGCACCCGATGGTTGGCTGTTTCAAAGCCTACACCAGGGTCATCCAGACGCGATTGCGGGCTGGAAGCCACCATGGCTGCGCCGGGACCGTGATTGTCGGGGCCATGGGATATCGGCCGACCCGCCGTCGGGACCTCATTCATCGTTGCTTTGTCCGAGCTCATCTTGTTCATTCCCGAGCCGGTGCCATCCATCATCATTTTGCCATGGGCTTTGTCGTTGCTGCCTGACATCATTTCCATCTTGCCACCCATGTCCATGCCGCTGTCCATGTTCATATCGCCGTCCTTGCCCATGGCGCCCATGCTCATCGCGCCCATGCCCATGGCGGCCATACCGCGCTCGGTTCGCGGATACATGGGCGGTACTGGCGCCTCCATTCCCTTGCGGGTGGCTAACGTTCCGCGCACATACCCCGACCGATCCTGTGACTGGGCAAACACGGTGTGAGCCGTGTCGGTTGGCTGTACAATCACGTCGTAGGTTTCCGCCACGCCAATGCGGAATTCATCCGTTTCAACGGGTTGCACTGGTTGGCCGTCAGCGGAAATAACCGTCATCGGGAGGCCCGGGACACGGACATCAAAGTAGGTCATCGCCGAGGCATTGATGAATCTCAGGCGAATTTTCTCGCCGGGACGGAACAGCCCGGTCCAGTTGCTGGCGGAAGGCGATCCATTCATCAGGTAGGTGTATTCAGAACCGGTTACATCCAGGATATCCCGGGGGCTCATTCGCATTCTGCCCCACATGCCGGCTTTGCTCCACGCGGCATCCCAACCCATAGTTTCGACATCCTTGAAGAAGTCGCCAACGGTGCGCTGGTTGTAGTTATAGTAGCCCTCTGCCACTTTCAGGTTGCGGAATACGTCCTCGGGAGAGTCAAAGGTCCAGTCAGATAGAACCACAACGTATTCGCGGTCATAGGCCACCGATTCGGGCTCGGCAGGATCAATGATAATCGGCCCATAGTGGCCTAGCTGTTCCTGAAGGCCAGAGTGGCTGTGGTACCAGTAGGTGCCATGCTGTTCGACCGGGAAACGGTACTCAAACGTTTCGCCGGGCATGATGCCGGGAAAGCTGACGCCAGGAACGCCATCCATCTGGTACGGCAGAATCAGACCGTGCCAGTGAATGGATGTTGCCTCCGGTAGCGTATTGGTGACACGCAAGATTGCCTCGCGCCCCTGTTTGAGGCGCACCAGAGGCGCTGGCAGAGTGCCGTTGATGGTGATGGGCTGTTC
>CAJWZI010000178.1 GCA_913049615.1 uncultured Alphaproteobacteria bacterium
CGAAATAATGGCGCAGACATTGACGGCTATCACAGCAGTAAGAAAGACCCTTGGTCCAGCAGTTCTAACAGATCATTTCCTCTTTATTAGTGAACCAGGTGACGGGGTTCTGCGCCGTTTGAGTCGGGAAATTGGCGCGCGCATTTTGGACCATGATCCCAACATTGGCGGGCGCTTTTCAGTCCTGTCTCTAGTCGGGCTGTTGCCGGCCTTGATGTTGGGTCTTGATGCTGACGCCGTACGCCTCGGAGCAAGAGCTGTTCTAGACAATACTTTGCAAAAATCGGATTGTTCGCCTGCGGTTGGAGCAGCACTACAAGTTATCTTGCGTGACAAAGGTTTCGGGCAATCAGTCCTGCTAGCATACGGCAACAGTTTTGCTGACTTTACCTTATGGTACCGTCAGCTATGGGCAGAAAGTCTAGGTAAGAATGGGCAAGGTACTACGCCAATCAATGCTCTTGGCCCTGTTGATCAGCACAGCCAATTACAACTCTATCTGGATGGACCGCAAGATAAACAGTTTACTGTCTTGACGTTGGAGCAAACGGGTCAAGGCCCAGTTGTGGACGCTGAATTGGCTAATTCACTGGGTGAAGGCTATCTGGCCGGGTGCGCCATTGGCGATTTGGTTGGTGCCATGCAAACAGCGACGGCGGAAACGTTGATTGGAAACGGTCGGCCCGTGCGCCGCATAACAGCCGGAAAGCTGAATGAAGAAGTTCTGGGCGCCTTATTTATGCATTTCATGCTCGAAACCCTGTTTGCGGCCCATCTGATGGGGGTTGACCCCTTCGGCCAGCCTGCCGTGGAAGAGGGCAAGGTTCTGGCTCGACAATATCTACGAGAGACCAAATGAACGGATCTACGAGAGCCCAAATGACCGGCGTCCTGCGCCGCCTACCAGAGGTTACCGTCAATCGCATCGCTGCTGGCGAGGTAGTTGAGCGGCCTGCTTCCGCCTTGAAGGAACTTGTTGAAAACGCTATCGATGCTGAGGCAAGCCAAATCGATGTCGTCCTGATTGATGGTGGGCGAGAGCTAATTTCTGTGACCGATAATGGTCATGGCATGCGGCGGGAAGAGTTGCTCTTGGCAATTGAGCGCCACGCCACATCCAAACTGCCCGATGAAGATCTTTCGCAAATTGGATGGCTAGGGTTTCGAGGTGAGGCTTTGCCTTCTATTGGTGCCGTGACACGCCTGACCATTACTTCGCGGGTTCATGATTCCGATGAAGCCTGGCGTCTTACCATTAATTGTGGCGAGGTCGGTGGAGTTCACCCGGCGGCCCAAACCCCAGGTACCAGGGTGGAGGTGCGGGATCTATTTTTCGCCACGCCGGCACGATTAAAATTCCTCAAAACGCCGCGCACCGAGTTCCAGCATGCCTCAGAAGTAATCAAGCGTCTTGCTATGGTGCGCCCGGACATCGGTTATTCACTGTCCGATGGTGAGCGTAGAACTTTGAATTTTCCAGCAGGCGGTGCAGATCTATTTGATGCCCGCCTGAAGCGGTTAACAGCCGTAATGGGTCGTGAGTTTACCGACAATGCATTGGTCATCGACGCAACGAGAGAAGAGATCAGGCTGACCGGCTATGCCAGTTTGCCCACCTTAAACCGCACCACAAATCGAATGCAATACCTGTTTGTCAATGGTCGTCCGGTGCGCGACCGCGTTCTCACTGGTGCTATGAGGGCCGGCTATATGGACGTATTGGCCCATGGACGCCATGCTTTGGCTGCTCTTTTTCTAGAAATGCCGCCCGAAGAAGTGGATGTCAATGTGCACCCCATGAAGGCAGAGGTGCGTTTTCGCGATACGGGCATGGTGCGCGGTCTTGTCGTATCTGCGTTACGGCATGCTTTGGCAGGCGCCGGTCACCGCAGCGCAACCACGGTCAGCGCTGCTGCTCTGGGCCGGGCCCGCGACAGTGCTCATGATCTGCCATATTTGCATACACGACAGCAGGGCAGTACCGGGTTGATGGCAACAGTGGCCGAATTACAGGCACCTTTCACCGAGTTGGTGAAGCCATCCGCACGTGTCGAAATGGACGGAAACGTTACTCCAGTCGCCGATTATCCTCTTGGTGTAGCGCGAGGACAATTGCACGAAACATACATAGTGGCACAAACGGCTAACGGAATTGTGATCGTGGATCAGCACGCTGCCCATGAGCGTCTTGTCATGGAACGGATGCAGGAGCAATTAGCTGCCAACGGTGTGGCCCGCCAGATGCTGTTGCTCCCTGAGGTGGTGGAATTGGATGAGAGTGGCGCTCAGCGAATTGAATCGCGGATTGAGGAACTAGCAGAATTAGGTTTGGTGGTCGAACCCTTCGGCAATGGCACGATCGTGGTTAGAGAATTCCCGGCAGTTTTAGGTGAAAGTGACATTCAGGGGCTGATCCAAGATTTAGCGGATGAGTTGGCGGAAATGGATCAGGCACTCGCGTTGAAAGATCGCCTGGACAATGTCTGTGCGTCTATGGCCTGCCATGGCAGTATACGGGCGGGGCGTCGTTTAACAGTAGAAGAGATGAATGCATTATTAAGGGAGATGGAATGTACGCCCCGTTCCGGGCAATGTAGTCATGGCCGCCCCACATACGTGGAGTTAAAGCTGAATGATATAGAGATCCTATTTGGCAGGCGTTAAATGATCCCATTCCAACGTAGAATAACGATACTGGCAGCGCCGTAGTTGCGTTGGTCTAGAATAGTGAACCCAGTGCTAGCCTGGAACGGTTCCTTTTTTGCTAATTCCACACAGCAGATACATTTTTTTCCTAACCAACCTCCTTCGGCGAGAGCTTGAAGACAGGGTTCCGACTGACCGGACATATAAGGCGCGTCCATTAGAACAAGGTCAAAAAATTGAGTGGCCGGGCCAGGCTGAGTGGCGTCACAGATCAGTAACTTGATCTTACTGGTTTCGTCCAGATCACAGGCGGTTTGCTGAATAATTTTTGTAGCGGACTTGCTCCACTCTATGAAATGTACCTCTCGAGCACCCCGGGACAGGGCCTCGAAACCCAATGCGCCTGTACCCGCAAATACATCCAGCACTGTTTTGCCCTTGGGTAAACTCTCATAATTTTTGTGAGCAATTATGTTGAACAATGACTCCCGTGCCCTATCGGAGGTAGGTCGGATACTTAAGCTTTTGGGGGAGGCTAATAGGCGGCCTCGGTGTCTACCGCCAACAATTCGCATGAGGCTACTTTGGCTTAGTCTTGCGGGCATCGCCTTCTGTACGGCTTAACCCAAACGTTGCGGCTTGTTTACCCAATTGATCTGCTAAAACCCTTCGAGGTACGGTTGAAACGGCACCCTTCGGTAAATCACCCAACTGAAACGGGCCGTACGACAAACGGATTAGTCGGGTGACCTGTAACCCCATGTTTTCCATGACCTGCCGGACTTCGCGGTTTTTACCTTCCCGTAAGGATAGACTTAGCCAGGCATTCCTACCCTTGCGACTGTCTAATCGGGCTTCGATAGCTCCATAAACAATACCTTCGATTTTTACACCATTTGCAAGGCGAGTTAGAGCGGCTTCATCCACAGTTCCGTGGACACGCAACCTGTAGCGACGGCGCCAGCCAGTACTCGGCAACTCCAGATGGCGTGCCAGATCACCGTCATTAGTCAGCAATAACAGGCCTTCCGTATTCAAATCCAACCGACCGACGGCGATTACTCGCGGCAGATCAGCGGGTAATTTTTGAAAAACGGTCTCTCGTCCCTCGGGGTCCTGATTGGTAGTCAACAGACCCTTAGATTTATGGAACCGCCACAATCTGGTGGGTTCGGATTTCGCAAGAGGTTTATCATCAACCACAATGTAACTCTTGTCGTCAACTAACACTGCGGGAGTATCCAATATTTTGCCGTCGACTCGTACCCGGCCGTCGGCTATCCGCCGTTCAGCTTCCCGGCGGGAGCACAATCCCGCTCGTGCCAACCGCTTTGCGATGCGCTCCCCTTTCTGGGGCTTGACCATGTCTCGCGTTGCTTTCATGGTGGACAACATGCCTATTAAGACGGCGAAATCAACCTTCATGGACGAGGCATTACAAGAGGCGAGGAATGCCGCCGTGCGCGGTGAAGTCCCCATCGGTGCAGTAATTGTGGACGGGAAGGGTAATATCATTGCTCGTGCGGGTAACCGGACCCAGGAACTGGCCGACCCCACGCGGCATGCTGAAATTGACGTCATCCGTCGGGCTTGTGGGATTAGGGAAGTGCCCCGGTTGCCTGACTGTTCGATCTATGTGACGGTGGAGCCTTGTCCAATGTGTGCCACGGCCATTTCTTTCGCTCGGTTGGCCAGCCTTTACTATGGCGCTTCAGATCCTAAGGGCGGCGGGGTGGAAGGCGGTCCCCGCATCTTTCATCAGCCTACCTGCCATCACGTTCCCGAACTCTATCCAGGCGTTGGCGAAAATGAGGCGGCAGAGATTTTAAGGACTTTTTTCCAGGAACGCCGTTGATCAAAAAACACCCGCGTTTCGAAAATCTTCGATTTCAGATATTTCATATCCTGCCTCAGCTAAGATTTCATCAGCATGGGTGCCCGGTGCGACAGGAGGCGTTTCAATACTCCCACCGCCATGAGCTAGCTTGAAACCTGAGCCAATAAGGGTGAGCTCACCGAAAGGACTGTTCACGGTTTGCAGGACTTCCCGGTGTTTCATTTGGGGATGGCGAATGGCCTCGGCTATGGTGCGGACCTGGCTGGCAGGCGCACCGGCCTGGGCTAACCTTTGTTCCCATGTGATTACGTCGGCGGTTGCGAAAGCTTCCTCGATAATCTGACGTAGTTCGTGCTCGTGTTCCGTTCGGCCATGCCAATCAACGAAGCGGGGATCATCCAAAATATCAGTGC
>CAJWZI010000179.1 GCA_913049615.1 uncultured Alphaproteobacteria bacterium
TCATGTTCTTGGCGCCATCCCAGCTGGAGACATCGTCACCATTGACCACCGCCTCGCCGCCGCCGGCGATGATCTCGTTAGCCACTTCTTGGGCCGGAGTTGCATCGGCGCCAGTGCCGTCCACCGCGCCGCCCAAATCATTGACGACCAATCTGGCGCCTTCCTTTGCCAACAGGAGAGCATTTTCCTTGCCCACGCCTCGCGCCGCGCCGGTTACAATCGCCACGCGCCCTTCACATAAGTTTGCCATCAATGACACTCCCTTTTTTCGGTTTATTGCGCAAAAACCCGGCCACGCCGGTCCGGGCATTTTGAATTTGTTTGGCAATTGCCACTTGCATAATTCAGATTGCAGGAACAAGCAAATCGGCAATCAAACCGCTAAACGGCCACGGCCCATTTGCTAGAACTTGGCGCCGATTTTCTGGCAGCTAGTCATTTTCCTTTTCAGGCATTTCCTCATCGAGCAACTCGAATTGCTATTGAACATTATTCAGAATTATGTGCGAGGCCAGGGAAAAAAGACGACAGATCCGCCCCGGTGACACGTCCGCCTGAATACGAAATAGCGACAAGAAAGTGTCGTTTCAACGCTACTTATATGGATCCGCCGCGTCTCTGAGACCATCGCCGAAGAAGTTAAATGCCAACACGATCAACACAACGGGCAGCATGGGGAAGATCAGCCAGGGGTAGGTAGCCACGGCATTAATGTTTTGCGCCTCGTTCAACAATACGCCCCACGAGGTGATCGGCGGGCGCAAGCCTAGGCCGAGGAAAGATAGAGCCGTCTCGGCAAGGATCATGGACGGGATGGAGAGTGTCAGGCTCGCAATCAGATGGCTCATAAAATTAGGCAGCAAATGCCGGGCGATCACCCGCGTAGGGCTGGCACCCATCAGAGTGGCGGCGGTGGCAAAATCTTCCTCGCGCAAAGCCAACAGCTTGGACCGCACGGCGCGGGCTAGGCCGGGCCAGTCCAATAAGGCCAGAATAATTGTAATGCCGAAGAAGACGCCGATGGGGCTCCAGGTCACGGGCAATGCAGCCGAAAGCGCCATCCATAAGGGCAATTCTGGGAAGGAACGAAGCATCTCGATCAAGCGCTGCACCACGTTATCCACCCAGCCGCCGTAATAGCCGGCCATACCGCCAAGTGTTAATCCGATGATAAAACTGACCGATATGCCAATCAGACCCACGGTTAGGGATATGCGAGCGCCATATACGATACGAGAGAATAAATCACGGCCCAATCTGTCCGTACCAAACAGGAACAGAGTACCCTGGACGGTTCGCCCACCCACCTTTTCCTTGGATGGACAGAAGAAATGGAAGCGCATACGCCACTGGCCCCAGAACTTGTAACGAGCACCTTCGCAGAAGAAGCGTATCGGCTGCACTTGGTTGGGGTCCACCGTATAGATACGCTTCATGCGCTTGATGTCCCGGGTCACCTTGTATCCATAAACGAAAGGGCCGACGAACTCCCCCTCGTGAAACAGATTCACTACTTGTGGCGGAGCATAGATGAATTTGGCATTGCGCTTGGCCAAGGGATAAGGCGCCACCCATTCCACCATGATAATCGAGACATAAACCACGGCCAGGAAGATCATAGAGGCCACAGCCAGAGGATGGCGGCGCAGTTTCCACCATATTAGGGTCCATTGACTGGCCATGAAGAAGCGCTCCTGCTCCTTCGTCAACCGCTCTACGGAATGGGGGTTGAAGGGCGCGTCGGAGACCCAGTGCTGTTCTTGATCTTCTCGGATGGTCATTTTACGGCCTCGGATCCAAGGCGAATTCGCGGATCAAGGGCGGCCAGGGCCAAATCTGATACAAACATGCCAATTACCGTCAAGGCCGCCAGGAACAAGAGGAATGAACCGGCCAGATACTGATCCTGGCTTTGCAGGGCACTGACTAGCATGGGCCCCGAGGTGGGCAGGCTCATCACCACAGCGACAATGGCGGAGCCCGAAATCATCTGTGGCAGAAGGTTACCTATATCGGCCACGAAGGGATTAAGCGCCATACGCAAGGGATACTTCATCAACAGCCGGCTGCTCTTCATCCCTTTGGCTCGGGCGGTTGTGACATACTGTTTCTGCAATTCGTCCAGTAGGTTAGCGCGCAGACGGCGGATCATCCCCGCGGTGCCCGAGGTGCCTATCACGATTACCGGCACAACCATATGTTCGCAAACAGAGACAAACTTGTCCCAGGACATGGGCTGGCCAATATATTCCTCGTCCATCAGGCCGCCAATGGAGACGCCGAAATATTTCTTGCCCAGGTACAACAGGATCAAGGCGAGCAGGAAGTTCGGCGTAGCCAGACCGATATAACCGATGAAAGTCATGGCGTGGTCGCCCACGGAGTATTGCCGCACAGCCGTGTAGACGCCGATAGGGAAAGACACAGCATAAACGAACAGCATGGTGGTGAAGTTCAGGACAAAGGATAGATAAAGTCGGTCTCCAACCACTTGGCCCACGGGCAGGTTATATTCAAAGGACCAACCCAGATCCCCCTGCAAGATGCCCGAAAAACCGTTGTTGCCCGGCCAGATACCTAGCCATACCGCGTATTGTTCCAGCATCGGCTTGTCCAGGCCAAATTCCTGGCGTAGGAAGGCCAGCTTTTCAATCGCGGCCCGGTCGCCCTGGGCGATTAGTTCTGCCATCTGATTGGAGAGATAGTCGCCGGGGGGTAATTGAATAATGATGAAGGTCACGATCGAGATCACCAGCAGGGTCGGGATCATCACCAGGACGCGGTGTATGAAATAGGTGAACATGTCTTATATCGCTCTCATGCCCTCACCACGCTTTTACCGGTCGAACCAGAACGTATCGGGCCGGTAAATTCCGAAATGGGCGCCCGGATCCCAGTTATAGATGCCTTCCTTGGGTACGTTCATCAGGCCCCACTTTACCACCACAGGTTGCTGCACGCCGGCAACGACACCAATGGAATAAACCTGGTCAGCATGAATTTCCAGCATGCGGTGCCAGATCGCCTCGCGTCGCTTCGGATCAGTCGTTTCGATCCATTCCGCCGACAGTCGCGAAAGTTCCTGAGCCTCGGGCATATCAGGAGCCAGACCCATCTTGCCGGAGGTTTCGAAATATTGACCCCATTTCGGCCACATTAATTGCTGCTGCGAGGTGGGCGCCAGTTCCTCGGGCGAGGACTCCGCCGTGGCAACTCCATTTTCCAGGCCACTCCAAATCGACATTAGAGCCTGGCCGGAAAAAATGCGGTTGCGGAAGACTTCCCGCTGCGACGGCTTGATGAACAACTTAATGCCTATTTCAGCCCAGTTTTCGGCGATCAGTTCTAATACGTCAGTTTGTTCCGTGTCCTCGCCTGCTGTCTCGACGATGATTTCCAAGGGCCGGCTATCAGGCAATAACCGGACGTCGTCGTCGTTGTATTCCGTTAGACCTATCTGATCCAACAGGTCCGAGGCCATATCAAGATCAAACTCTGCCCAGTTCTTTTGATACTTCTCGCGGAACAAGGGACTGTCCGGCAGTAGAGTGTTGTTGCCTTGAATGGCCTGGCCAAAGAACAGAGATTCATTCACCGCCTCGCGATCAACGGCTAGGCTAAGGGCTCGGCGGAAACGCACGTCCCGCATCAGTTTAGCCCAAACCGGATCCGCGACGTTCATGTTGGGATACAGAGCCACGTGAGCGCCTCGGGCAATGCGCCAAAGGAAGATGTCAAACTTGCCGGATTTCTCGTTATCCAGCAGGAATGTCAGATTGTTGAACGCCAGATTGCGGGCCTGCAGGTCAACCTCGCCCATGCCCGCCTTGGCCGCAATCAGTTTGCCGTTGGATACGATCATGATCACTCTGTCCAAATAGGGCAACTGCTGGCCCTGTTCATCGACCCTGTAATAATAGGGGTTGCGCATCCCGGTGAAGCGTGTGGCCGGTGGCCGAGTGGTATTCATCCAGGGCTGCAAAGTGGGCAGGTTCGGGTTGTCAAATCGGTACATATTGTCGAACCGATTATGCAAGGACGCCCAGCTACGCGTGCGATGCTTGCGCAGCAACTTTTTCAGCTTTTTCTTGTTGGCATATTTACCGTGGTACTGCTTCAGATAGTGCGAGGGACGATAGATGAACAGGGGCGATGCACCGGCCAGGCGAGGCAAGAAGAATGGATTAACCCTGGCCCAGGTAAAACGTACCGTTGCTTCATCTAGCACCTCAAACACCGGCGGCTGGCCATTCACCATCATCAAGCGCGGTGGACCTGCAGGTGACGTCTTTATGTTATTAGCCACGTCCTCCCACCAATAGCGGAAATCCTCCGCCGTGAAGGGATGTCCGTCAGACCACTTGTGCCCCGGCCGCAGCTTAAAGGTAAATTGGCGACCATCCTTCACCTCCACCGATTTCAATATGTCGGCCACCAATTCAAATTTTTCATTGTAGCCTACCAGACGGGCGTAGCCATAGACACACAGCAGGCGGACATCCTTGGCTCGACCAATCATGGTACGCAGATCGCCTCCGTGACGGCCAATCATCTTGCCGCCTTGCATTTTCACTACCGAGGGTTCCGCCGGCAGACGTTTATCCACGCTGGGCAGTTCACCGGCGGTAACCTTGTCAACGAATAGGGGTGTTTCCACCAACTTCACTGCACCAACGGATGAGGCAGTGAGAAACAGCGGGACAGCCAGGGCCAGGATCAAAAGGCGCATCAGATTTCCCTTGGTAATTGGGCGCCCGCCTCGGCCCATACATAATGCCCGTCACCGGCATCTATCATGTCGGCCACGATGCTCTCGTCAAGGGTAAATGGTTTGGGCCAGGAACCGGGAACGGAGGCCTTGCC
>CAJWZI010000180.1 GCA_913049615.1 uncultured Alphaproteobacteria bacterium
CAAACAGCGTACGTCTTGGCATCGGCTTGAGCGATACCATTTATTCTAAACACTTCGTCCCAATCAAGGTCTCGCCCGTCAAACCAGAGGTTATTTTGTAACCCAAACACATCTTTAATCTCAAGGGATCGGACCGTCGATACCGCGCACCGTCTCTAGGGCCCGCATGCCGGCGACCGGGCAACGATCACGTTGCTGTATTAGTTCAGCGATCGAGTGTCCACCAGTTAAATCTTCACGGCTGCGACCCAAACGAAAAAGAACTCCTAAAAACAGCAAATTCCAGAAGCCTTATATGGTTAGGTGATTTCCCACGTTCGGAACTTGCCTATCCAGCGATGGGCGAATTACACCCTGCCAAAGGCTTTGACAATGGAATTTTGGATCAAATTTGGGCGCGTAAGTTATCCAGAAGCTAGCCGAAATATTATTAATGAAGACAACGAGGCTGCGGTGCCAATTTTATTAATTAGAGACAATGTGGATTTCACCATGGCCCCAGATTTGGCGGTCTAGAACGGAGCCCCGCTACCCGTTATTCTAATCCGAATGGAAAATCCTACCTGGCGTGCGCATGCTTTGATGTTGTTGGCTACCGTGCTGGTAGCGACCTCCTTTCCCGTTGGCGCCGCCATAACACACGGGCTGGATTCGGTGGTGCTGACATTTCTGCGTTTTGCTCTGGCGGCATTACTTTTCGGTCCTATCGTCGCCTGGCGCTACGACCTGCCACTGCCCGGTTGGCGGGATTTGGTTCGTTACGCAGTCATCAGCGCTTTTCTGGTCAGTTTTTTCTGGGGTATGTTCGCCGCCCTGCGCCACACCTCGGCGTTGAATACAGGGACTATATTTACTTTTACACCCGCCATCGCGGCCGCAGTTTCCTACTTCCTCTTGAGGGATCGTTTGGGCATGGCAGCGCGACTGGCACTGCCCGTAGGCTTTGTTGGCGCGATTTGGGTAATATTCCGTGGCGATCCGGATGCGCTGCTTGCTCTGGAGCTAGGCCAGGGTGATGGCATATTCCTTGGTGCCTGCTTCGCCATGGGCTGTTACATGCCCTTGGTAAAATTTCTTCACCGTGGCGAACCTATGGCACGGATGACCTTCTGGACCCTAACGACGGGTGCCGGCTGGCTTTTTCTGTTGTCTCTGGGACGGTTTGGATCTGTTGATTGGGTGTTGGTGCCAATGTCGGTATATGGCGGTATCGTTTATCTGGCGGTCTTCACCACCTTGATCACATTTTTCATTTTCCAGGCCAGCACGGCAGTAATTGGCCCAACTCGGGTGCTGTCCTACACCTACCTTAATCCGGCCTTCGTTTTGCTAATTGGCCTCGGCTTTGGTGATCCCCTGCCACCGCTAGCGACCTATCCCGGCCTTGTACTGATAGTCGGCGCCACTTTTATTCTGCAGCGGACCAAGTGATCTGGCAAAGACGGTTTACGTTTCTTGGCGCGACTATGGGCCAGATAAACAGTTCCGCAACCTTCGTTGACGTTGTCGAACGTCGATCTGCTTGACCACGGCCGCATGATGACATGCGAACGGCGTGGTTTTGTCCCGGTCGAGGTAGGGCTACGTTATGGCTATACGGTGGATAGAGTCGCCAATAAAAAAGTGGAAACCTCTGAACAACTCTGCACGCTATATCCCAAATAAATACCACCGGTCGAGTTTTCTGCCAAAGGCGCTCGCCTCACATGCTGGCAGGTGGTTCAGTAGTTCTCTTATCTTCCGGTTATCAAGACCTAGTTTGGCTGACAAATGTGCCACCGCGTACCGGGAGTTTCCTTAGTGCATTATAAAAATCTGCGATCGGAATTATTCGGTGGTCGCGTAGTGCCTACTGTATACTGTGGAATAGGACACTTTAGTTTTGAGCGACCATATTGCAGGAGGAACTCATGGACATAAATGATGAAAAACAGGGCTATTCCTCCAATCCCCGCGTTCCCTTTGAATTATCAACGGCACGAGCGCCAATGGCTGCACCGAACGGTAAACCCTTGATAGTTCATGTGCTCTGCGCACTTGAGCACTGGCGTTTCGATGGGCCGATGCCAAGGCAAATCATGCCGGCCCCACACGGCGCTAGCCCCGTGCCAGATGTACCCAACTGGAGCTGGGCTGAGTACGGAATGCGATGTGGGATGCCGCGCTTGCTCCGCGTTTTAGGGGAGCGCGGCCTCAGAGCTGATGCGTGCATCAACGCCGGTGTTCTTGAAGCTTACCCATCTGTAGCGGAAGCTGTGCTTGAAGCTGGCTGGGAATTTCATGGCCACGGCCTTCATCAGCAGGCTATGCCAGACGCTGAAGAGCCGGAACTAATCAGAGCTGCTATCGATAAGCTTGAGAGCTTCTCGGGCCAGAGGGTTCGAGGTTGGACCGGCCCTGGGCTGAAAGAGAGCTTTGACACACCGGATAATTTGAAGGCGGCTGGTATTGAGTACACGTGCGACTGGGTTATAGACGACTTGCCGTGTTGGATGCGTACGAAGCACGGTCCGCTGGTTTGCGTTCCTTACACGTTGGAACTTAATGACAGTGTCATATTCGCGGTCGAAAAACATACTTCTTCAGAACATTACGACAGATTGCGGTATAGCCTTGAAGCTATAGAGCCGGAGCTTGAGCATGGCCCGCGTGTACTGTCGTTATCGCTACATCACCACCTTAGCGGTGTATTGCACCGAATTGGGTTCGTTGAAAAGATGCTAGATCTATTATGTGCGCGGCACGATACCGTGTTCATGACCGGGGGCGAGATTGTAGATTGGTTTCTTGCTGCTAATGGTTCCAATGGTGACACAGCCAGCCATCGTAAGGAGGACTAGGATCGCCTTCAATTATGAGGCGAAATGAAATTATTGTCCGAATTCTAGTTAGCGGCTGGCGCTTGTATGTATCGGGGCAGCATACTTGCTACAACTAGACCTGCGAGACTGAAGCCCAGTAATAGCGCGAAGGCGCTACTGTAACTCCCCACCGCGTCAAATAGGCTGCCTGCGACGACAGGGCCAAGAGTGGCACCGAAAGTGCCGCAACAAACCACGAGACCGAAAAGGGTACCATGAGCGCGCGTCCCAAAATATTCTGCCACTGATGGCGAAGTGATGGTCCAGAAGCCTCCATGCGCTGGACCGTAGATCAAAGCAAAAAGAAAAAGTGACCATGCTGATTCCGCAAACTGTAACAGTCCCAAGCTAGCCGCCAGAACGGCAAAGCACGTCAGCAGCGACCACCGAGCTCCGAAACGGTCGAAGGCGCCGCCCAGGACAATGCGGCCGACGATGCTCATAGCGCCAATGGTTGATAATACGCCTGCGGCCACAGTGGGTTCAATTCCGTGATCCACACCAAAAGGCACAATGTGGACAATAACGGTGAACAAACAGAAGAGGTCGCAGAATTTTGCAATGCACAGGATCCAAAGGGTTCTCGACCTGCATGCTTCCTTCAAGGTGGCGCCACCTTCCTGTTGAAGTTGATTGGGGGATGCATCTGGCGTCTCCCCGTCGGGTTTCAACCCGAGAGAAGAGGGATTGCGGTGCAGTACTTGCGCGGCACCTATAAGCACTGGGATGGCTAAGAAGCCAAATAGAAGGCAGGTAAACCGCCAACCGGGCCCGGCTATCAGCGCCGCCGCAGCGATCGGCGCTACCACTTGACCGAAACCAGCGCCGGCTTTGACGAATCCGGTCATCAAGCCTCGTCGCCGTACGAACCATCGTGCGATGGTTGAGAGGGTACTCACATCGTGTGCGGCTATTCCAGCGCCGACCAGTAGGCCGTAGTAGATATAGAGCTCCCAAGCTGCCTCCATACGGAAGAGCAGCGCATAGCCAAGGCCGAACATGATGCCGGCCATGGTCAGAACTGCTCGAGGACCGAACCTATCCCCGGCTCGACCCATGAATACCGCCCCGCCCCCCATCATGAGAAACGCAAACGACGAAGCGCCGGAGATGGTCGTGCGGGACCAGCCAAACTCCCGCTCAAGCTCGGCAAAGAGCACGCCGAAGATAAAGACGCCGCCGAGATTGACTGCTTGGATGACGCAACAAGCTGCAACGATGCGGTAGCCGTAGAAAAGGACTTTGTCTCCCATTATTGGTGGAGAATTGGACAAAACCTTGCCGCCAGCACGTGGGTTTCAATTTGGCCTATAATGTATGAGTAACCAACTGCATGGGCTGATTTCATAGCTGCCAGTGTGCGTTGGGTTACATCTGCCATCGACAGAGTTTAGTCGCAGACGTTTTGAGAATCTATCAGTGATCAAGATCAAACCAATAACTGTTGAGGGTACCTAAGTAGCTAAAACGCCTGTCGGGGTCGGTAAAGTTACCACATTATCTGCCACTGACTGACGCTGTACGGGAACTCACCAATATTTCGCCCACGGCGCAGATTTCTGTTGAATGTTACTGCCTCACACCCCGGTGACAGGGGTTAGACCCCCTTGAGGACGCGAGAAAATGGTGGAAATTGATTTTCAGAATTAATCTTTAACACTTGTTTTGGTATTCCAAATCCAGCTTTGTCCTTGGTCGAAATGTAGTATTTCGCCCCAGTTTGGCCCAAAACTTTGAAACTGGCGCGTTAAGGTAATGGCCTTATGAATTTAGGGAACCGATTTAGATGATCTACATGGTTGAGATGAATTTAACGGACTTGGCAAGGCGCAGTGACTGGGACCAGTGGTACGTTTCACATATGAAAATGCTCATCACAATCCCTGGAATTCACGCCACACAAAGATTTGAATGTGTTCATAAGCATGAGGCACCTTTCGTAGCACTGCATGAGGTGGACGGCCCTCACGTGTT
>CAJWZI010000181.1 GCA_913049615.1 uncultured Alphaproteobacteria bacterium
TGATAATGAAGGCCCCCTCGCCCCACCTCGGCCGGGAAAACGACACGTTGGTGGCCTGTTATTATTCGACTATGTACGGGCAAATCGGCATTTGGCAACGACTAAAAATATACATAACTGCATATCCATCCCTTGGTCGTATCCCGAAGGATTAACCGCTAATTTTAAGTTCGGTTGGCCCATGAAGGAATGTTGTTGATGCCGGTATTGGCCATGTTATTGGCGTCCATGCTGTTTGCTTCGTCCAATATCGGCAACAAGATCGCGGTGGCTGATCTGGCTGTAGCGGAAGTAGTCTCAGGCCGTTTCCTGTTCGCGGCAGCGGTGCTGTGGGCCATGGTGCTGTTAACCCGCCAACCTGTGGTTTGGAAAGAGGCCCGGCGACCCCTGTTGATGGGGCTGCTCGATCCAGGACTTGTGTCCCTGCTGATCGTTTCGGGTCTGCAATACACCTCTGCCGTGAATGTTGCGGTGTTCTGGGCTTTGATGCCTCTGTTCACGCCCATCGCAGCACGTTTGGTCCTGGGCGAAAAGATCAACAACCTGGTCATTCTTGGTGCATTGGTGGCGGTGACAGGGGCGATTATTCTGGCTATGGCTAACAAAGACGCGGGCGAGGGCAATCTGACTGGCGACTTCCTGGCCATCTGCGGTGTGCTATGCGCTGTTGGTACCGCGTTGTTGGGGCGTCGGGTGGCCCAGACCCAGGGCCGTCCCACCGTCACCACCGCCTGGCAGATGACCATGGCCCTGGGCGTGGCCGGGTCCGTACTGATGGTGCTGGAACAACCCAGCGAAACTGTTGCGCGGTTGCAAGAAGGCCCCATCCTGCTACTCGCCTATCTGGGCATGGTCGCCTTAGCCGGGTCATTCTTTCTAATGAATTATGCATTGCGCCATTTGCCCGCGGGGCACGTGGCGCTGTTCGCCAGTCTGACAGGGCCCCTGGTTTTACCTATGGCAGCGATTATTCTGGGTGAAACCATTCAACTATGGGAGGTTGCCGCCATCGGCATTGTCATGGTGGGCGTGGCAATACCCTCTCTTGTTAGTGGGGACCTACTAGCGCGGTTCCGTTCCTAGCATGTGAATAGCAGCCCCGCCCTTATCTTTGACCGGATCTTCTTCTACCTGAACGTTAGACCCCCAAAGTATTTGCCAGCATTATGAATGTTCGAACTTTGGATCTTCCTTGGCAAAAAATGCTCGTACTCCTTCCCGGCCGTCATTAGTAGCGAATGTGCGCTCCATTAGAGACAGGACTTCTTCAATCGCTGCGTCCTCCGCCAGCACGAAAGATTGGTCGATAGCCTTCTTGCAAGCCCGCAACGCCACGTTGGGACGTTGAGCTAACTCCCTAGCCAGTTCCATCGCCGTTTCCACCGCTTTGCCCTTGCTAGCAAGTCGGTTAATCAGGCCCCAATCCAAAGCCTGAACTGCCGATACCGGCTCTCCCAGAAACATCATTTCCTTGGCCCTTGCCAATCCAATTCGTCTGGTGACCCTCAATGTGCCCCCAGAACCTGGAAAAACACCTAGCTTGATTTCAGGCAGAGAAAGTTTCGCGGTTTTGTCAGCCACGATTAGATCGCAACACACGGCAAGTTCCAGGCCGCCACCGTACGCCAAGCCATTCAGGGCCGCGATGGTCGGTTTTGGAAAATTATCCAACTTCACCAAAGTTTCGTTTTCATAACGTAATTTCTTCTCGACTATATTACCTTCGGCTAGATAGCCAGGAAACTCGCCGATGTCAGAACCCGCGCTGAATGCCCTCTCACCAGCTCCCCTGACCACAAGCACCAAAAGCGCAGGATCAACGGCCAGGTCATCCAAGGCGGCATTCAATTGCCGTGTCGAAGCTAACGTAGCTAAGTTCAGGGGTGGATTGTTGAGTGTTAGAAGCGCGACGCCGTTGTTGATATTGATCGTCACTTGTTCGGTCATTGTTGCACCTCTCGCGCTTTTAGCCCTTGTTAAGGTCAAGGCGTTGGAAAAGATATGTATCTAGTAATAGATCATTTCAGGCCAAGAGCGTCCCAACAATACTAATTGGAAACTAGAAAGATTTAGCCTTTACTAATGCGACATAGTTCCACTGCCCATTACCGGTTCGGATCCAAATATGAGCCAGAAACGATCAAAGCATCGCCAAGCAGTTCAAACCACCGCATTCGAACGGGCCGCTCGTCAGCCATTGATGTTGGGATTATTCCTACCCCATCAACAAGGAGCATGGAGCCCGTCGAAAGCGCCACGCCAGACTTCGTGGGACTTCGAATACAATGCCAAATGCGCGCGCAAGGCAGACCGTCTTGGTTTTGACCTGGTCTTCGCCTTGGCACAATGGCTGGGAAAGGGTGGTTACGGCGGCGACATTAAGTTCCGCGAAAACGCCATTGATCCATTTATCACTTCGGCTGGTCTAGCGCCCATCACCAAAAATGTACTTTTGGTCGCAACTGTACACATCCTCTATGGATGGCACCCGCTACATCTAGCGAAATACGGCGCGGTGATTGACCATATGAGTGGGGGACGCTGGGGCCTAAACGTCGTCACTGGGTATAAGGAGAGTGAGTTTAGGATGTTCGGCTTGGACCCAATCCCGCACGATCAACGTTATGAAATGGCAGCGGAATTCACGACCATAATGCAACGCCTTTGGTCAGAAGACGAGGAATTGACCTTTGAGGGTCGTTGGTGGCGAACAGAAGGAGCCTTTGTTGCTCCCAAACCAGTAAACCGGTCCGTCATTATGGTTAACGCGGGCTCATCTCCAGCCGGGATAGATTACGCCACCGATTTTTCAGACATCATTTTTGTCACTAGTCCGAGCGGTGCCGATCCGCTCGAGGCCTGCAAGACCTTGCCAGATCATATCAAGCAAATTCGGCAGGTAGCCCGTGCGAAGAAGCGGCGTATCAAGATTATGATCAATCCACATATTATTTGCCGCGATACTGAAAAGGCCGCCTGGGCACAGCACAAACGGATCCTTGATCAACGCGACGAGATTGCGCTTGGTAACTTCGTCGCTGCTTTCCAAAGCGGAGATCAAACCTCTTGGCGCGGTCATGCGAAGGAGCATTGGGCCGTTGGAGGAAATGTCCACTTGGTCGGCACGCCGGAGCAGATAGTGGATTGGTTAGTCAAACTGAAAGGTGCAGGTTGCGATGGCGTGCAAATCAACTTCTACAATTTTCTTCCCGATCTGGATTTCTTCGGCAAGCAGGTGATGCCGCTGCTGCATCAAGCTGGCCTTCGGATCCCGGCCGCCTAGATTTGGTGAATATCAATTGCGCCATCAATGACGTCTTCCAACAAAACGACTTTCTTGCGGCTGATTTTTAGACCCCGTGTGTCCCGCCGCAACTCGTACTCATACCAGCCGCCGCGAACTACCTTACCGATGCGTGCATCCACGGACAAAGTCATCCACTTGGCAGATACCTGTAAAATGTTTTTGTCGTGGTCCAATAAGCGCACTGTTCCAATTAGGTGAGACGTCCGGGACAACGGCATTTCAGCATAAGCCTGACCGGACGAAATTCGTTCTAATCGCGCCGCCAATCCCGGTTTGCCCACGATGTAGATCATGTTGACCTGCACCTCTGGATCACTGCCCAGTTCATCTTCCGTCAGCCAGGACGGCACCCAATAGATACAATCATCCGTGTACAGATCCAGCCAATCATCCCATTTCTGGTGATCAAGCAAGTCCGCCTCGAGGAAAATCAGGTTCCGAACATGATCGTAAACACTATCCGACATGACCATTCATCAAGTCGGCCCAACGGCGCAGATAGCCATGGTAGAGGATTTCATGGTCCCAGCGCTTAGCACTGCTGGCGACATCCGCGCCCAGGGCCTGAGCCAGCTTGTCAGGCCCCTTTATCATTTCTGAAATGCCCCGCTCCATGCCGCTCCACCGGGCGTCCGTGCCCAGAGAGCCAATCTGACAATCTTCTAAGGCGGCCAAATCATCCGGGGTCGCCATGCCCGTCACCATAAAAAAGTCTTCGAATTTCCGAAGTCTGGCAACTCTGGCTTCACGGCTTTCTCCTTTTGGCGCAATACAATATACCCGAACTTCCGTGCGGTCTGGTGAAAGCGGTCGAAAGACCCGGATTTGGGTCGATGATTGATCCATCAGTAGCAGATTAGGGAAAAGGTATAGGTTACGGCCCCGGCGCAGCATCCATTCCATCTTGTCAGCGCCAAATTCCTGGGTCAAACGCGCTTCGGCCTCAGACAGCGGCGCGACTGCGGGGTTCGATCGCCCAGCCCAAATGATGTTGTGGCCGTTCCCCAGATCATAACAGCCACTGGGGACCTCGCCCTTGATGCGGCCAGCCTCAGTGGAGCGCTTTCCGGAATTGTCGCCTAACGCTTCTCGTTTGCCCATCGCTTGGACAAAAATCCGGTGCACGGAAGACACGTGATAACCGTCGACGCCATTCTCCGCTTGCATCTTCCAATTGCCGCGAATGATATAGGTCTGTTGACCCGGCACCACCTCTAGCCCGTGGGGCGATTGGTCGCACAACAAATCTATAAATGGTCGTGCCGCCCCCAGATTATCATCCAATTCGCCGACATCGCCATTCAGACTGCCAAAGATAAAACCGCGATAGCTAGCAACCCGCGCCACCGGTGTCAGTCCAAGTGCCGCCTTGTCAGCACCTTGGGGCCAACCCTCGGCCTCGTCCTTAATGCGTACACAGTCTCCATTCGTATTAAAGCACCAGCCATGGAAGCGGCAAACCAAGGTGCGTGAGCGCCC
>CAJWZI010000182.1 GCA_913049615.1 uncultured Alphaproteobacteria bacterium
GAGTGGTATTTGGCGCGATTACGAAGGCGGTACGACTGGTAGGATCGAAAATCCTCGTTTTTCAAATTTCCGAAATCGTCTGAGTTCAACTCATTGAGAGCATCTAGGTTCAATTTGGTGAGGTCATCTAGGTTCAAAAAAATTCGCCCATCTTCGTCACGAAACTGCATCAGCGCTTTCTTGACGTAATCTAGATTCAATTCGGCAAGGGCATCTAAGTTCAACTCGGCGAGGGCGTTTGTGTCGAATTTTGGAATGCTCTTATTAATGCTATTTTCATTTTTGTAGAAATCAAACAGTCTTTCTAGGTTCGGCGTCAGCGGCAAACTTTGTAACTGACTGTGCAAAAAAGCCACAAAATTCGAGAATTTTTGGAATTCTAGAAAACTGTTCAGATCGCGCACGTAGCCGCTCAAGGTGTGTTCCGAGTAACGCCTTTCAGAACGCAGCCATTCGATCCAACGATCAACCGCATCGGCCAGTTCGGCGCTCAGCGGGAGCGTCAGCCCGGCAGATCCAACCATGTCCTGATCAGCCGCTCCAATAGACGGCAAAGGTATTGCAGCAACTCCGTCCCCTGACCGGCGTGGAACTTGTCAGCATCCCGACTACCTAAGGCCAGCAGTCCCGGTGGCGATCCTTTGGACGGCGCCAGGCGGATCAAGGCCTGGCTGCGCACCAAATTAGCGCCGGGACCGAATACCAGAGGATCACCTCCGGACACCGCCTCCAACAATGCCGGTGCGCCCGGGCCCAGCATGGCGTCAACACGACCCGACGGCAGAACGTATACCCCACCCATAGGCGCCTTAGTTGGTCCATCTTCAGCAGCTTCCACGCACAGGGTTAACGTATCCACGTCCATAACCTGAGCCAAATCTCTGGTAATGATATGGATCAGATGCTCGAAATTGCGGGCTGCCATTACGGCCAGGGAAGCATCGTGGACCTGTTTTTGCGCAGCCTGATTGGCTCGGCCTACTGCTAGCAATTCTTCGTGCTGCTGTTTCAGACGCTTGACCTCTTCCCCCAAATAGCGGGCGACAATCTGACCCATATCCAAGATATTTTCGCCATTGTGCCTCGAGGGAGGCTGCAGCAGAGCTACCAGATCAGCATTCTCCGTCAGAAATTTTGGATGCTCCAAAAGATAGTCGCGAACCTCATCGGCCTCTAATACATTGGATGATTCGCGCCGGGGCCATTCGGTAGATGTCCGCCTAGAGGTCATCGCTATCCCTTGCGGTCAAGTATGGATTGCCCGGTCTTTTGCCAATCTGCCAGAAAGGCCTCCAGCCCCTTGTCGGTCAGGACATGTTTCGCCAGTTGCCGGATCACATCTGGTGGCATGGTGCACACATCGGCGCCCAGCCGCGCGGCCTCCAGCACATGGCCCGGGGAACGAACCGAGGCGACCAATACCTCCGTCGTGATCGAATTGTAATTGCAATAGATCTCCATGATCTGAGCTATTAGGCCCATGCCGTCATGACCGATATCGTCCAGCCGACCGACAAAAGGTGAAATAAACGCGGCCCCTGCTTTAGCAGCTAGTAACGCCTGATTAGCAGAGAAACAAAGGGTTACGTTCACTTGCGTGCCATCGTCGCTAAGAGCGCGGCAAGCCTTCAAGCCGTCCCAGGTCAACGGCACCTTGACCGCCACATTGTCTGCAATTTTTGCCAAGGCCCGCCCCTCGGCGATCATGACTTCCGACTCCGTCGCAGCGACCTCCGCGCTAACCGGACCATCAACCAGGGCGCAAATCTCCGCCACCACATCAAAAAAATCACGCCCCGACTTCGCGATCAGGGAGGGATTTGTGGTAACGCCATCCAGCAACCCGGTAGCCGCCAGATCGGCAATTTCGGCTACATCAGCGGTATCAACAAAAAATTTCATCGCCTAAAGATTTCAACTCCCTGCTAAGTCCATATCGCCGCTTGTCGGCACTGCTTTGGACAGGCAGAGTCTAACCGATGGCAACGCCGCATACCAGTGAAGCTAAACCTGAATTGAACGACCTGACGCGCATCCGGCGCGTGCATGTCCTCCTGCCCCTGCCGTTGGGAACGCCGTATGATTATGCCGTCGCGCCGGTTGACAACGTCGAGGTCGGGGACTTCGTCACCGTACCCTTGGGCAAGCGGATGGTGCAGGGTGTAGTTTGGGGCGAGGGCCCGGCCGACCCAAATAATGCCGTCGCCGATGGCCGCCTGCGCACCATCGCCGAACGCCTGGACGTCCCAGCGATGGCAGAAGTGACCCGCCATTTTGTGACATGGCTGGCAGATTACACCTGCGCCTCCCCCGGGGCAGCGCTGCGTATGACCATGTCGGTCCGAGCGGCATTGGAAGTCCCGCGTCCCCGCCTAGCCTTTGCCCTGGGCGGGCCTCCGCCGAAACGCATGACCAGCGCTCGGAGCCGTGTCATCGACGTGCTCTCCGACGGTCTATCCATGCCAGCTGCAACAATTGCTGAACTGGCAGCCGTCAGCAGCGGCGTCGTACGCGGCCTGGTCCAGGCCGGCACTCTGCACGAGGTAAAATTACCAGCCGAACTGCCGGTACCGGAACCAGATTTGCACCACCCCGGCGCTCATTTGAGTGCTGATCAAGCCGCAGCGGCAGCCGCACTAAAGAAAAAAATTGATGACGATTGCTATAGCGTGACTCTGTTGGATGGTGTCACCGGCGCTGGCAAGACGGAAGTCTATCTGGAAGCCATTGCCAAAACGCTGTCCCAGGGACGTCAAGTGCTCGTGTTGGTGCCTGAGATTGGTCTGACAGCACAGTGGCTACAACGCTTCGAAGACCGCTTTGGTGCCGAACCCTTGTCCTGGCATTCCGATCTGGGCGTAGCTCGGCGGCGACTGACCTGGCGGGCCGTAGCCCAGGGCCGCGCTCGGGTAGTCGTGGGCGCCCGGTCGGCCCTATTCCTCCCTTATGCCGACCTGGGGCTCATCATTGTAGACGAAGAGCATGACAGCGCCTTCAAGCAGGAGGACGGGTTGATCTACCACGCCCGGGATATGGCAGTTTTACGGGCCTCACTTGGTGAAATTCCCATCATCCTTGTCTCCGCCACCCCCAGTCTAGAAAGCCTGGTGAATTTAGACGCAGGCCGCTACTCCACCCTACATCTGCCCAAGCGCATCGGCACTGCGGAACTGCCACAGATCGAAGCTATCGATATGAGGGGCGAAGCCCCAGATGGGGCACAATGGCTGTCACCAACGTTAGTCACTGCCATGAAGGAGACGTTGCAACGTGGCGAGCAAGTACTGCTATTCCTAAACCGCCGCGGTTACGCTCCTTTGACCTTGTGCCGAACCTGTGGACACCGACTGGAATGCCCCCATTGCACTGCCTGGCTAGTGGAACATCGGTTTCATGGCCGGCTGCAATGCCATCATTGCGGCTTCAATTTAAACCGGCCTGAATCCTGCCCCAGTTGTGAGGCAGAAGGCAGTCTGGTCGCATGCGGCCCCGGGGTGGAACGATTAAGCGAGGAAGTGGACAGGTTGCTGCCAGATGTAACCCGTATGCTGATCGCCTCCGACACCGTGCGGGGACCAGACTCGGCCGCAGAGGCTATTCGGATGATTGCCGAGGGAGAAGTCTCGCTAATTATAGGTACGCAGATCGTAGCTAAAGGACATCATTTTCCTCTCCTGACTTTGGTCGGCGTTATCGATGCGGATTTAGGTCTTCAGGGTGGCGACCTTCGAGCAGCAGAACGCACCTATCAGGTACTGCACCAGGTGGCCGGCCGCTCCGGCCGCGCCCATCGGCTGGGCCGGGCCCTCTTACAGACCTATATGCCCGAACATCCCGTCATGGAGGCTCTGATCTCCGGTGACCGGGACAGTTTCATGGCCAGAGAGCGGGAGGCAAGACGGGCCCAGGGCCTACCCCCTTTCGGTCGGCTAGTCGCCCTAATCGTCTCTGGCCATGACGAGGCCCAGGTAATTGCCATAGCGCGAGACCTGGGACGCTCGGCACCCCGTCAACAAAATGTGGAAATTCTAGGTCCTGCGCCTGCTCCCTTGAGCCTGTTACGCGGCCGTTTTCGCCATCGTTTGTTGTTGAAATGCCCGCGCAACACCAATGCGTCTGCCCTGTCAAGAGACTGGGTAGGTCAAGTGAAGATCCCCAACCAGGTGCGTGTAACTATCGATGTGGATCCCTATACTTTTCTGTAAAATCATTTGGGCGCTATTTTACCAAACACTTGATGACCGCTACAATCATCAAGAAAAGGTAGCCGGCCGCAAGATGGACTCGGATCAAGTAGTTGGTGAGTATGATGAATGAGCTGATTTCTGCAGATAGCCACGTGGTGGAAGCTAATGAGGTCTTCTCCGGACTGACAGAAAAATTCGGCGACGACGCGCCACGGGTAATGAACACAGACGGAGAGATTGATGCCATTGTCATACCCAGCCAGGGCTTGAAGGGAACTGGAGCAGGCCGCCTTGGCCTTGCAGGGTTACGCCTCCGGGATGGCGCCAATCTGGTACGGAGGATGGGCCGCAAACCCGAAGTTGACGATTTGACCGACCCCACAATCGTAGAAATACTTAAACAGGGCTATAGCGGCCTGCGGGAAGGCATCCGCTCTGGCGCGGCGCGGCATATTGATCAGGACGCCGACGGTCTTGCCATGGAAATATTATACCCAGGCTATTTTGGCATGTTCAGTATCCCCAATATTGACCTGCTGGTAGCTTGCCAAAAGAATTACAACGACTGGGTATTCGACTACGCAGCTCAGGGAAA
>CAJWZI010000183.1 GCA_913049615.1 uncultured Alphaproteobacteria bacterium
CCGCAGTTCCTATAATTTTTTGTTTTCATGAGGTTTTTGCGGCAGCGGCTCACGGCTATAGAATATTCCGGATAAATCATGCCACGGCCTGCTTTTCAGCCATCTCCCAAATCCACAACATGGGCTAATCCGTTGACCCGGCACGATAGACCAGAGTGTAAGCCTGAGCAACGGATTAGGACAGTTTCCATAAAACCCGCCGTCGAGACGCGCCGAGTAAATAAATTAGCAGCACAATCTTGGCGAAAATATGTCCGGTAGCCATGAGGACATCGCCTATCAGTTGCGACGCGCTTTTTGAATGAGACGCAACATGCGGCTATGAATGGCCTCGTTTGCAGCTAGGATTTCACCCTTGTACAGAGGATCAGAACTTCCGTCGGTCCGGCTGACGATGGCACCAGCCTCTTTCGCTAGTAATAGACCGGCGGCAATGTCCCAAGGCGAAAGACCAGTTTCGCAAAGCCCATCGAACCGCCCCGCCGCAACATAAGCTAGATCCAGAGCCGCGGATCCCATACCCCTGATTCCAGCGCATTCATCCGCGATGGCCAGGATTTCTATCGGGTAGCTGGGGTTGTCGCTACGACCGGAATGGGAAATGCAGGTGCCTATCACCGCATCGCCGATCTGCCGACGCGCAGCAACTCGCAGACGCCGGTTATTCAAATAAGCGCCCTGTCCCCTTTCTGCCCAGAACATTTCGTCTGGGATTGGTGCGTAGACCAAACCAGCCGTAATTTCGCCAAACTCTTCTAATGCGATGGAAATTGCGAACATGGGGATACCGTGCAAAAAATTTATGGTTCCACCGACGGGATCAATGATCCAGCGCCGGCGCCCATTTATTCCTACCATCTCCTTGTTTTCCTCGGTCAGAAATCCCAAGTCGGGCCGAGCCTGTAGCAATAAATCCCGAAGCATTTCGTCCGTCCGGACATCAGCCGCCGCGACAAAATCACTAGGACCCTTGCGTGAGACTTGCAGGTTCTCCACTTCACCGAAGTCACGCACCAGCCTGCGCGACGCCTTACGGGCCGCCTGCTGCATAACGTTCATGATAGGCGATGTTCGGGACAAGTAATGATCCAATCGACAGGTATGTTGTTTAGCCTTCAGCCCGTTTGACGTAGGAACCATCTTCGGTAGCGACCACGATCTTGTCCCCGATGCCGACAAAAGGCGGCACGGAGGAACGTATGTCATTTTCCAGCAAAGCCGGCTTGTAGGATGCTGCGGCAGTTTGCCCCTTCAACACCGGTTCCGTTTCCAAAACTTCAAGAGTGACGTGTTCTGGCAACGAGACACCGATAACGCTACCTTCATAACTTTCAATAGAGACAATCATACCATCCTGCAGATAACCGGTCTGATCGCCCAATTGATCAACATTCAGCTCCACTTGCTCGTAAGTCTCTGCGTCCATAAAGGTGAAACTGTCCCCGACACCAAACAAAAATTGATATTCTTTTTGGTCCAACCGGATCTTCTCTACATTTTCCGACGCCCGAAACCGTTCATTCAGCTTGCTACCATCACGCAGATTGCGCAATTCAACTTGCAGATATGCCCCTCCTTTACCTGGTTGTGTATGAGCGATTTTTACCGCACGCCACAAGCCTCCTTTATGCTCGACCACATTACCAGGCCGAATTGCATTGCCATTAATCCTCATGGCATCATCCTCATCGTGTCAAACTCGCACCTGGTTCACCACTCACGTGGCCCACTTTTAGTGCACTGAAGGGCGGCGGAAACTAACAGGGCTACTGCCGCGACGCAATCAAGAAGCTTTCCTAAAACGGCGTTCATAATTTACTTTTGCCATGGCATTTTCCCTGAGCTAGGCTTTGGCTTCAACAAGGCAACCGAGGGGATTCAATAATGGAAATCACCAGACATAATCCTGGCCCGCGCATGAGCCAAGCGGTAGAACATAACGGCGTAGTCTATCTGGCCGGGCAAGTCGCCAATGACATGAACGCCGATGTGACTGAGCAAACGCGGCAGGTTTTGGCAAAAATTGATGCCCTTTTGGAAACGACGGGCTCGGATAAGTCTAAGCTTCTATGGGCCCAATTATGGGTCACCGACATGCGGAATTTCTCGGCCATGAACGAGGTCTGGGATGCCTGGATTGACCCGGAAAATCCACCGGTCCGGGCTGGTTTGTGCAGCGATTTGGCAGCACCAGGTTACCTTGTCGAAATCATGGTGATGGCGGCCAAGTAGTCTGTCGCAGACCTTAGGAGTAGCGGAAAGCGGGTAGGAACAAGGCATCAGTTCAAGTTTTGCCCAGCAGGCTTCAACGATAAAAGAGTAGGGATTATTATGCTGCGGCAATCCGGCCATGAATATATTGAGACCATCAAGCGCTATTTCCATGGCTGCAATTCTGCCGATTATGAAGAGATGGTATCAACATTTGCACCTGACGTAGTGCATTATTTTGTGGACCATAGCGCCGTGCGGGGAGCAAGCGCGCTAGCTAATTATTGGATCAAGGTGGGTCCACGCACCGCTGCCCACTGGAGCTTAGATCATGCTTTGGTTCAGGGGACTGAGGCCGCAATCGAATGGAGCATGCGATGGACCCCCGCCGCCACCGGCACGCCGGAAGTTTTGCGCGGCAGCGAATGGTATCATTTCCAAAAAGGAAAAATTGCCGAAATTCGCAGTTATCACGCGAACTTCTTCCTTGCCAAGCCAGACAATCGGGAATTGTGGGACTTCGACTATGACGGCCGGGGATATACGCCAAAAGGCAAATAAAAAAGAATTTTCATGTCCGTTCCCGACGACCCACCCTGCAACTATTTCCGCGACGGCAGTGCAACTATGCCAGTACCCTGGATAGATAGTTCGTCATCCTGTTGGTGGGCGGACTGGGTTATTTCCACGCAATGGCGGCCTTGCTCATCGATAAATTTGTTCGTGATTTCGCCGTCGATGTAGAGTACATCACCCACTGGATTGTGACGACGGATGCGGGTCTTATGTCCCACAAGCATGCCGTCATCGCCCATCCAATTAGTGATATGGTGTGTGAGCCAAGAAACCCGCTCGGGACCGTAGTCGTAGGCACCGGGCGCGCCCACCTCTAAAGCAAATTCGTTCTCCCAATGCACACGTTCAGGGCAATCCGGTATGTTAAAACGGTTGGTTATACCTAGACCGGGGTGGGCACGTATCTGTTTCCAGGCCAGTTTGTTGGCCCGAATGTATAAGCCACCCCAACCCTGGGCGTAACAGATGAAGCCAGTAACCGTCATCGGGCCCTTCAACATTGTCGGCAGTTTTTCACCAACCGATGTATCCTCGTAGTAACGGGCCTCGGCGCCGCGAATTTCCTCGTTCGCATAGTGTCGATAGATGTCCACTAGTTCTTCGTCGCTATAGGTAAGCTGCTGCTTGACTTTAGCGGCGTATTTTGTCCCGTCTTCCCGCGCCTTATCCCGCTCTGTCCTAAAGCACCAACTATCTCCTCCAGCAATGTTATCGCCATGCTGATTATAAAATTCGATGTGATATACTTGTTGAATTGCCCTGCCAGAAAAACGTGTCTCGTGGGGTATCAATTCGCTCAGCCAAGCCTCGCAGCTTATTTCATCATTGCGGTAAATCGTTTTGTGCCAAGACCAATTGGAACCGGCCCACATTGCATGAATTCCACGCAACCCACCCACATAACCCGACATAATTCGGCTGGTAGAAAACAAAAAACTAGGAAGGGCGATTAGGCCGCCATACTGGGTTGTCGACGCATAATCTGGGTCACACCACAGGGGATTATCGTCGCCGATGCCGTGGGCATAATGGCGAATATTGTCGCGAGTAGCCTCGCAACACCAAGGCTCAGGCATATTCTCGATCCTAACGCCAATGCGCTTTTGTAGATCTTCCAGATCTCGGTCCGTGATTTTAGGGAACCGACCACCATTCGCTCCAATTCCGCTTTCAGTATTCATGACGCTGTTCTCCTTTCGCCATGGCTTCCCGGTCGCGCAATATCTTGCGGTTGACTTTCCCTGCTGGCGTCTTGGGTAATTCTTTTGTGAATTCGACAATTCGTGGATATTCGTGGCGACTAAGATTATCCTGTGCGAATGCTTGCAGTTCGGCTGTAAACTTTTCATCACTTCGACGGTCCGAAACGATAAATCCCTTCACCACCAAGCCACGCACTTCATCCGGAACGCCAATAGCGGCCGCCTCCAGCACATCCGGATGTTTTAGTAGGGTATTCTCAATTTCTATGGCACTCATGGTATAGCCTGCAGAAATGATCACGTCGTCCGCCCGCCCGTCATGAAAAAAATAGCCTTCGGCATCAATATGGCCGCGGTCCTTAGTTGGAAACCAACCATCTATCCGCTTTACCACGATCTCCCCCACCTCGTCCGGCTCACAGGGTTCGCCGTCCGGTTTCAAAACATCTACTTCCTGGCCAGGTAGGGGCATGCCCAACGAACCTAACTTGGGCGGCAAATCCGAGGCGCCAGGATAGCTACCTAACAACACGCCAACCTCGGTCGTACCATAGAAACTGCCGGGATACCGGCCGAAGGTTTGCTTCGCCCATTCCGCCGTATCCGTATCCATTGGCTCGCCGGTGAAACTGATTTTTTCCAAATTGAAGTCATAATTGCCAGCAGTACCTACATTTTTCATCATACGATAATGGGTTGCGGCAGCCGATAGATTGGTAATTTTGAACTCCTCCAATGCCGCCAACAAACGGTCAGGATCAAATTTTCCTGCATAACTTGCCGTG
>CAJWZI010000184.1 GCA_913049615.1 uncultured Alphaproteobacteria bacterium
CTATCTATCTGCCAAAGATATTGGCGAGTATGAACAAATATATCAGTTCAAAATCCCAAACCTGGGCGGGACATTTTTCCCGCATGTCCGATGGGATACGGACGAAACCTTCTTTCTCGTCATCAAAGGCGAAGTACGAATCAAAATTTAGGACGATCGTCTGACCCTCAGCGCCGGCGAGACGTCAGCGCTTTCCAAGGCGGCGCCGCATTGCCTCCCATGCGGAACTTTTGTCGACAGCTATGCTGATTAAGTCTAATGGCATGGCTAACACGAGCAACGAAGATGCCGGCGACCGCACGACGACGAACGACACATGGATATAGAGCGCAAAGTTTCCCGCCTGCGCCCCATTCTTGCCATATTGGACTATTACGGTTAGGTGCTGTGCCTGACCACTATATCTGGTAAATTTTTGGCGGATCTTGCGCCTGATTCGAGACATTAGCGCAGGGACAAAGGGTGATTTGAAAATCATGGCAGGCCATTCCCAATTCAAGAATATCATGTACCGAAAGGGCGCGCAGGACGCCAAGCGTTCAAAGGTCTTCACAAAACTGATCCGTGAAATCACAGTAGCGGCCCGCTCCGGCCTGCCCGACCCAGGTATGAACCCGCGGCTGCGATCCGCAATTCAGGCCGCCCGGGTGGCCAATATGCCGAAGGACAACATTAGCAAGGCTGTCAAACGGGCCACCGAGGCTGGTGACGGAGACAATTTCGAGGAGATCAGATACGAAGGCTATGGTCCGGGCGGCGTCTGTCTAATTGTCGAGGCATTGACGGACAATCGGAACCGCACCGCCTCGGAAGTGCGGGCCGCGTTCAGCAAATTCGGCGGGAGCCTGGGAGAAACCGGCAGTGTCTCGTATCAATTCGACCGAGTCGGCACTATTGAATATCCAGCGGATGTAGCGGACACAGATTCGGTATTCGAAGCGGCAGCAGAGGCGGGCGCAGATGATGTAAATAGCCATGAGAGCGGTCATGACATAATTTGCGAGGCCTCTGATCTGCACGATGTGGCAAAGGCTTTGGAGGAACGCTTTGGAGAACCACTTTCGGCCCGGTTGACCTGGCAGCCGCAGAACCCTATTCCGTTAGACGAACACGGCGCCTCGACCTTATTCAAACTTTTGGAGGCGCTGGATGACAGCGACGACGTACAGCAGGTTTCAGCCAACTTCGAAGTTGACGACGAAGTCATGCAGAAACTAAACGGCTAGGACATTCGAAATGCGGTTGATTGGTATCGATCCCGGACTGCAACGCACTGGCTGGGGCGTGCTGGAAGTGAACGGCAGCCGACTAGGCCACGTTGCCCATGGTACAATTATCTCAGACAGCGGCCTGCCCTTGGCAAAACGCCTTTGTCAGCTATATCTGGGACTGGATGAGGTTCTGGGGCGATGGCAACCCATCGAGGCAGCGGTGGAGGAAACCTTCGTCAACAAAAACCCCGCATCTACGTTGAAACTGGGGCAGGCTCGGGGCGTGCTGTTATTGGCGCCGGCCATAGCGGACATTCCCGTATTCGAATATACACCCAACCTAATCAAGAAATCGATCGTCGGCACGGGGCATGCGCACAAAGAACAAGTGGCCATGATGGTCGGCACCTTACTGCCTGCAGCCGGCGCCGTGAAGGATGATGCGGCGGATGCACTAGCTGTCGCGATATGTCACGCCCACTTACGCTGCCATCAGCAAATAATTTCGCAGATGGAACGAAAACAGTCTTTGGGGAGAGTGCGCACGTGATTGCAAAACTCTCCGGCCGTCTGGATGTCTGCGGCAGCGACAACTGTATTATCGACGTGGGCGGTGTCGGCTATCTGGTGTTTTGTTCGGCCCGGACCCTAGGCAATATTAGTGAATTGGGTGCCACCGTATCCCTTTTGATCGAAACCCATGTGCGAGAAGACCACATCCATTTGTATGGCTTCGCCGAGGCGGCAGAGCGGGATTGGTTTAGATTACTGCTCAACGTGCAGGGCGTGGGCGCTAAGGTGGCCCTGGCAATTCTTTCCACCCTGGCACCCGGTGAATTGACCCAAGCCGTCTTGGACCAGGACAAGGTTATGGTAACCCGCGCCCCTGGCGTCGGACCCAAAGTCGGGGGCCGCATCGTATCGGAATTGAAAGACAAAATCGGCGATCTAGCCCTCGGACCAAGTACCACGAGCCCAGAAGCCGCGACCGCTGCACAGGGACCCGCGGTCGACGCCGTGTCCGCCCTGGTAAACCTGGGTTATCGCCCATCGGAAGCCCACAGAGCGGTACAAACCGCCATTAACAGCTTGGGCGAGGCGGCTGAGCTACAGACCTTGATACGTGACGGTCTTAGGTATTTGGCGCCATGACAGATCCTATAAACGACGAACGCATGGTCGCAAGCCAGGCATCTAGCGAAGACGCCGGTGCCACAGGATTGCGCCCCGAAGGACTAGCCGAATTCGTCGGACAAAGCGGGGAAAAGGAGAATCTACGCATCTATATTGAGGCCGCACGCCGGCGCGGCGAGGCCCTGGATCACGTGCTGTTTCATGGCCCTCCTGGTTTGGGGAAAACCACGTTGGCACAAATCGTTGCGCGAGAATTGGGCGTTTCATTTCGCGCCACCTCCGGACCGGTAATCGCCAAAGCAGGTGATCTGGCCGGCATTCTGACCCATCTCGAGGCCCGCGACGTTCTCTTCATCGATGAGATACACCGCCTTAGCCCAGTGGTTGAGGAAGTGCTGTACCCAGCCATGGAGGATTTTCAACTGGATTTAATGATCGGCGAAGGGCCGGCGGCACGCACCGTACGCATCGACCTGCCGCCCTTTACCCTGGTCGGTGCCACCACCCGCTCCGGCCTGATTACCTCTCCGCTGCGGGAGCGATTTGGCATCCCAATTCGACTGCGGTTTTACAAAGTGGTGGAGTTAGAGAAGATCATCACCCGCGCTGCAAGTCTACTGGGCATGGATTTGATCAATGATGGCGCAGCCGAAATCGCCAACCGGTCCAGGGGGACACCTCGCGTCGCGGTACGCCTGCTGCGCCGTGTGCGGGATTTCGCCACGGTGGCCGGCGCCGGGCGGATCAACGCCGTGAAGGCCGATGCCGCCCTTAACCGGTTAGAAGTGGACCAACGCGGACTGGATGCCATGGACAGGCGTTATTTGACTTGTATTGCGTCCGATTTTGATGGTGGCCCGGTAGGCGTGGAAACAATCGCCGCATCGCTGTCGGAGCAACGGGACACCATAGAAGACATCATAGAGCCTTATTTAATCCAACAGGCATTCTTGCAGCGGACACCTCGGGGTCGCGTGTTGACTCGTTTTGGCTACGAACATCTGGGACTGAACGTACCAAAACAAACCCAAAAACAAATTGAACTGCCGATCTCGGGTGATAAGGAAGGAACCACCAATGTCTGAAACCCATCGCTTTCCCACCGAGATTTATTGGGAAGACACCGACGCCGCCGGCATCGTCTACTACGCCAACTATCTGGGGATTTTGGAACGGAGCCGTAGTGACCTGGTGAGGGGAGCCAGTATTGACCAAGCAGCATTACTGGATAACGAGGGCGTCATGTTCCCTGTGCGCCGATGTGAAATCAATTATCTGCAAACATCGCACCTGGACGATCAAATTGAGGTGCGCACTCGGGTCCAAAAAATCGGCGGCGCCAACATGGAGATGGGTCTGGATATCCATCGGGGCGACGAACACACTGTCCGGTCCAAGGTCCGACTGGCCTGCGTTGGGCGGAGTGGTCGGCCACAGCGCCTAGCGGCCCATATCCGTGCTGCCCTCAATGAAATCACCATCGCCAGTTAGGAAGAGTTTGAATGGAAAACCAAGCCGTTGATGCGGTTACCCTGGCAGGATCCGTCGCTGCCACCGACTTCTCTCTTTGGGCCTTGTTTCTCAAGGCAGACGTGTTGGTCAAGTCGGTCATGGTGGTGTTAATCCTGGCCTCGTTCTGGTGCTGGGCCATCATATTTGAAAAGGGCATTCGCCTTCGCCGCTTACGCACCCAGGCGGACAAGTTCGAAGATTCTTTTTGGTCGGGCGGCAGCTTGGAGGATCTGTTCGACCGGATTGGCAGCCGCCCCAACCATCCCATGGAACTGCTGTTCGTCTCCGCCATGCGGGAATGGCGAAGCTCGACCTCGAAGGGTCTCGCAGGCGAGGATTCTTTGCGTGCCGGGATCAAGGACCGGATTGTACAAGTCATGCATATTACACTGGCGCGGGAGATCGAGCGTTTGGAACGCTACATGGGCTTCCTGGCCACGGTGGGCTCCACCGCGCCATTTATCGGACTGTTTGGCACGGTCTGGGGTATCATGAATTCATTTCAGGCCATCGCCCTGACCAAGAATACAAACCTGGCCGTAGTCGCCCCCGGTATCGCCGAAGCTCTTTTCGCCACGGCGCTTGGCCTGATTGCTGCGATTCCGGCTGTGGTCGCCTACAACAAATTCTCCACGGACCTGGGCCGTTATACGATCCGTTTGGAAGGCTTTGTCGGTGAATTCTCTGCCATCCTATCCCGGCAACTGGATGAAAGGCGCGATTGATGGCGAGACCAATGCTTAACGGCTCGCGCGTTGGCCGGCGACCAGGACGTTATAGTGCCATGTCTGAAATTAACGTTACGCCCTTCGTCGATGTCATGCTGGTCTTATTGGTAGTTTTCATGATCACGGCACCGCTATTGACTGTGGGCGTGCCTATCGATCTGC
>CAJWZI010000185.1 GCA_913049615.1 uncultured Alphaproteobacteria bacterium
TCTTTAGGCACGACTTCATAGGTCCAAATTGCGGTTATTGTTAAGTGGAGTTAAACAGCTCAAATTCTATTTCGTTCCAAGATTTCGCCTTTATGCGCGGGTTCTTCTGCTACCTTGAATAGAGGGCGCTAATTGCCTTTTTGTAGATTCCCGACAGTGGCTATAGCCCTTCTGACTTAGAATTTAAAAACGCCATTTATCAAGAAAATTCACGATACTGTTGCTCAGTTCTTTCGGCAAATACTGCAAGAGGCTACCGTCATTTTGCAGATTAACTATGGTCGCCATGTTTCCAATTTTATGGGTTTGCGATTAGTCCCGACTAAGTGACGATCGACGTATCATCACGGCTGCCCCATTCTGACCAGCTGCCGTCATAAAGCATATTGGCGTCGTGACCGATCGCAACCAGGCCCAATAGGAGTAGAGCGGCTGAGACGCCTGAGCCGCACGTTGTGACAATCGGTTGATTTAAATTTACGCCAGCTTCGCCAAATAGATCCTGTAGCTGCTCGGTTGAGCGAAGTGTGCCTTCTGCATTCAGCAGCCTATCATACGGCAAATTCATAGCGCCGGGCATGTGACCTGATCGCAACCCTGCGCGCGGTTCTGCTTCGGTTCCATCGAAACGGCCGACGCCGCGTGCATCAAGGATTTGTGTTTCGCCGTCCTTGTCGATCAAGTCCAGCATGTGATGGACAGATCGCACCATCTGGTCCTGGTAATCCGAACAAAATTTGGCAGGGGGCGGCTTGGTGGCTGTATTCGCGACGATCCGGCCTTCCGCCGTCCATTTGCTGAAGCCGCCATCAAGAACGGCTACTTTATTATGGCCAAAGGCACGAAACATCCACCATACCCGGCAGGCACCCGTCATTTTACCACCATCATAGACAATGATCATGTCATCATTACTGATCCCCATGGCACCGACTGCGTCGGCGAAAGTGATTGGGTCAGGAAACATATGAGGTAAATCTGTGTCGGATGCGCAGACAACGTCAATATTGAAACGTTGTGCACCAGTAATATGAGCATCCGCAAATTCGGCATCGGCATCGCGGCTTTCGGTAGGCAGATAGAAAGACCCATCTAGGATTTTAACATTGCCCGAATTATCATCTAGCCAAGCTGTTGAGCAAGTTGTCTTGTTACTCATATATCACCTTCAATAAAAAATATAATTTATTGAATTTATTCGAAAAATTCAATTGACACTCGCCGATTTTTTTTCCCCTTTTTCTCTATTTTACGAACCCGCACAGGGCCGATTTCGGATGTGTTAGCCACGTGGGTGCCGCCGCATGGTTGTAGGTCGCAGCCATCAACGTCGATCAGGCGTACCAGGCCCTGTCCCATGGGTGGTTTCACTGACATAGTTTTTACCAAATTTGGATTTGCCGCCAACTCTTCATCGCTGATCCAATCCACGTTGACGGGATGTCCTTCCGCGATCAGGTCATTCAAGCGGGTGGTTATGACGTCTTTATCTACCGTCATTTCTGGCATGTCAAAATCCAACCGGCCCCTGCCGTCGCTGATCTGACCACCTGTGACTGGATATTCCACTACGGACGAGAGCAGATGCAGGCAGGTGTGGATCCGCATCAGTCGATGACGCAGTTCCCAATCGATTGTTGCGGTCACAGTGGTACCGATTGGGGGTAGATCATGTCCTTCCGTTGGAACGTGGATAACGTCATCAGGACCTTCGCCTTTCACGGTCGTGACAATAACAATCTGGCTACCATCTGCTAGTGTCAGCGTGCCGCGATCTCCCGGCTGACCTCCGCCCGTCGGATAAAACACCGTGCGATCCAGCTCGACGCCGCCCCGGTCATTTATAGCGGTGATAATGGCATTGCAACTCTTGGTGTACGGATCCTCTCGGAACAGCAATTCAGTCATGGGTGCCTCTGATTGGTTAGTCCATCCAACTTGGTGTCGGCAGACCTTGCTCCCTAAGGAAGGGTAGATTGAACATCTTGCTTTGATAACGCTGGGCACCATCGCAAAGCAAGGTCACAATGGTATGCCCAGGGCCCAATTCCTGTCCGAGTCTTATGGCGCCAGCGACGTTGACGCCGGAGGATGAACCCAGAACTAATCCTTCCTCGATGATCAAGTCGAAGGCGACTTGCAGAGACTCTGTGTCCGGAATGAAATAGGGTTTGTCTACATTCAGCCCTTCCAGGTTGGTCGTGATCCGTCCTTGCCCGATACCTTCCGTGATGGATGACCCTTCGGCCTTCAGTTCGCCATGCGCGTAATAATGATATAGGGCGGCACCTGGCGGGTCCGCCAGGCCAATGGTTACTGAGGGGTTTTGCTCTCGCAAAAATTTTGCGATGCCGGCCAATGAACCGCCCGTTCCCACGGCGCAGATGAAACCATCCACTTTGCCCTCGGTCTGCCGCCAGATTTCGGGGCCCGTAGTTTCATAATGCCCCTGCCGGTTATCCGTATTGTCAAATTGATTGGCCCAAATTGCTCCCTGAGAATGGTTTGCTGCAATCTCCTTAGCGAGCCGGCCGGAATATTTGATGTAGTTATTTTCGTCTCTATAAGGCACTGCCGGAACCTGGCGTAAGTCGGCGCCGCACATCGTCAGCATGTCCTTTTTTTCCTGGGTCTGCGTTTCAGGAATTACGATAACTGTTTTGTAGCCACGTGCGTTTGCGACCAAGGCAAGTCCTATGCCGGTGTTGCCAGCCGTACCTTCGACAATTATTCCACCTGGTCTTAGATCGCCTCGGGTCTCGGCCGCCTTGACAATTGCCAAGGCGGCTCGGTCCTTGACGGAACCACCTGGGTTAAGGAATTCGGCTTTGCCATAAATCTCGCATTGGGTCAGGTCTGAGGCTTTTGTTAGTCGGATCAGCGGCGTGTTGCCGATGCTTTCAATGAAACCTTGTCGAATGTCCATATGCCGCTCCGAGCTCATGATCCTATTTGGTGGCAGGGTATGTCCTGTGTGTCGATAGGACAAGGGAATGAGAATTCTCCGCCGACTTCCTAACATTATATGATCTCGTCCACCGAGCTCTGCGAGACAGAGGCAAAGAAGTCACTATTAAAGCCGGCGACTAATAAACCGTTGATTGTCTGTCTAAATGGAACCACAAAACTGCCCATGCCGCCACAGACATGAGCGCGGTGTTCAGGCCGCTGTCTGCAGCCCGACTTTTGGGTCTGTTAATCCATCCGGTTGGACTACTAATCCAGTTCAATGATGCGCGGTTACATCACTCTGTGTAGGGACGACTCGCTGCACTAATTTGCCGATCGTCAATCCTTGCACCAAGATGGAAAATACCACCACCGTGTAACAGACAGTGACAATAGCGTCCTTCTCGTCACCATTAGGCAAGGATAATGCCAGAGCAACAGAAATGCCGCCCCGTAATCCGCCCCAAGTCAAAACCGGAATAGCTCCTTTGGTGAAATCACGGAATAATCCAAACACACCAATGGGAACGGCGACTGCTACGAACCGGGCCCCTAAGACCAGAGGAATGGCGATAAGGGAAACCCACATCAAACCAGGTGTGGTTGAGATGATGATGACTTCCAGACCGATTAGTAGGAACAATACCGCATTCAAGATCTCATCAATCAACGTCCAGAAATTTGTCAAATGCGCCCGCGTTGTCTCGCTCATTGCTAGTCGCGTTCCGTGATTCCCAATCAAAAGGCCCGACACGACCACAGCGATGGGCCCGGAGGTATGCAGCATATGGGCTACTTCATAAGTGACCGTCACAAGGGCCAATGTAATGATGACCTCTAGATTGTATTCATCAATCGATCGTAAAGCCCAAAATGCTACGGCTCCTGCCGCCAATCCCAAGGCCGCTCCACCCAAGGCCTCTCGCAAAAACAAAAATGTGATGTCACCCAAGGTGAGGGCATTGCCCCCAGAGGTCGCCATCGCCAATAGGATTACAAAGATGACGACACCCACGCCGTCATTGAATAGGCTCTCGCCGGCAATCTTAGCTTCCAGGCTAGCGGGCACCTTAACGGTCTTCAGAATGCCTAATACTGCCACGGGGTCAGTCGGCGAGATCAAAGCGCCAAATAGCAGGCAATAGATCAGGGGTATATTTAATCCAGTTAGGTTGAATACGAACCAAATACCAACGCCAACTATCCCGGTGGATACCAACAATCCGCCTGTAGCCAAGGCCGCTATGGCCCATCCGCGCTTGGCCAGGTGCCCCAAATCTACATGCAAGGCGCCGGCGAATAATAGAAAACCCAACATCCCCTGCATCAAGGTATCGCTGAAATCGATGTCGACCAGGACTGCCCTAAATCCAGGTCCGACCCCCCAACCTGGTATCAAAGCGTCAATCCCCAAGGCGATCAGCGAGGCAGCCATGGCAATCAGTACCAGCCCAATGGTTCGTGGCAGATGCAGGAACCGATGATTGATGTAGCCAATAATGGCGGCGAGACCTAATAGCGTGGCTATATCGCGGGTGAGGTGTTCCATATTAGATTTCGTGGGAACGCCGTTTCATCGGGAAATCAGGACTATTGTGGGCATGGCCTTTTGGTCGTAGTAGTTAATTGCACTGAATTTTATATGGACGCCAAGGATAACACCGGACAGCTATTTACCGTCAACATTCCATCGGGGCGCACAGCTATATCAAATGACGTGCATTCGCTACCGACGTTTGATTTCTCATTCTTGATTAATTCGGCGACTGGCGG
>CAJWZI010000186.1 GCA_913049615.1 uncultured Alphaproteobacteria bacterium
AGCCCGATGATGTGCGGCGCGCGAGCAGCTTCCGGCGTCGGCCATAACCCCAATTCCCGTGCCCGCGTGGCAATTTCGCAGGTCTTTTGTCGCAGCGTGGCCGCGATAGACGTCGGTCGCCAAGCCTGGATTTGTTCCAAGGCAGCGATGGCCATGGGTATGGCTATATAGTTTCCTCTCTCTCCCATATCGTAACGCCGGGCGCCGGGCAGAAAGTCATCCCGATAATCAATGATATCAGCGAGATGGCTGTCTGCCCTGCTGGACCAGGCCTGTTCCAAAGGCACACCTGATTGACGGTGGGGAGCGCTGTACAAAAATGACAGGCTGTATGGCCCCAACAGCCATTTGAACCCCACACAGCAAAGAAAATCAGGCTGTAGCTGGCCGACATCCACCGGCACGGCACCAATTGTTTGTGACAAGTCCAAAACCAATGCCGCCCCGCAAGACCGGGCGACAGGTGCGATGCGCTCCAGATCAACAAGTCCGCCATCAGTCCAATGATGCTGTGGCAAGGCCAGAACAGCGACTCTTTCATCCAACACGTCCAAGACTGCACGAGCCCAATCGCCATCCTCAGGACGAGGCACGGTAATCAATTCACCGCCATCACGGGCTGTCACATATCGCCAAGGATAAACATGAGATGGAAATTGATCTGCCAAAACAACGATACGGCTACCCGGCTCAATGGTCAGATTTTGAGCCGCCGTGCTCAAACAATAACTAGCCGACGGGCCAAATGAGATATCGCCAGCTGTGGCGCCAATTAGTTCCGCGAATAGCCCACGTAGTTTTTCTACATCGTCTCGATACTGGGCCGGCCCAAGGGTCCAGGGACTGCGCTTACGCGCCAGACCCTCCGCACCCGCCAATGAGACAGAAGAAAGTGCCGGCGACTGAGCTGCACAATTGATCCAGGCCAGATCGTGCGGAATGTCAAAAAAATTACGCTGGTTTGGCAAAGTTTCCGGCAAGGAATAGCCTCCCTATCACGACAGATTAACATTGACACGAGCCTGATCAAGGAATTGAACAGTGTTGTCAAGATTTACGGCCTAGCAGCGACTTCAATCATCCGGAAGCAAAATATTTGTCTATGCCTAGGGTCCCGCAACGCCACGTTATTGGCTTGCAGATCAAACCAGAAATTGATTTTTGACGATTTGAAATCAAGGCATTCATATTATTTTCTTTGGCGAGGTCAGCGGCCTTCTGCACGATGTAAGACGCCGCTATCGCGCCAGCCAAGCCAATGAAGCGTTGTCGATGTCGAAATCGCCCCCAAGGACACCATCACATCGGAAGTATGTCGTAATCACACGGTCGCTTCACCCGCCTCTGACTGTATCTCGGACACGCTTAATCCTCAAACCCGCAGCCCCACTATGACCCTACCTGCAGTTTCGACAACAAAGTGATAAGTTGGTCCTGATCGGCCTTGGTTAAACCTGCTGCAATACGTTTTTCATGTTTGGCAACAAGGCTGCGAGCTCTGAGCAACAAATTTATACCTTGCCGGGACAGCTGGAGGGCATAAGAGCGTCGGTCGGTGGGTGCGGGAGTGCGTTCCACCAATCCGCCTGCTTCAAGTTTATCGATTACGGCCACTACCGTAGAACGATCAATTCCGAGCGCCTTACCCAATGCAGTTTGATTAAGGCCGGTGTTGGCCTGGATCAAGACCAGAACCCCGAATTGACCGGGCGTGATATCACAATCCTGTAGGCTCACGGAAAAATCCTGAAACACAGCAGTCTGTGCTTTACGCAAATTATAACCAATCAAACCGGGCAATAGATCAAAGTCAAAATCGTCCATACTTTGTAGTAAGCCAACTGACACGTTGGAGAAAGCCAAATTGTGCACTAAATTGGCAACCGACAAGAGATCATCATGAGGGCCAAGAAACCGTGAGCTACCATGTAAGTGTTCGAGGAACGGACAAAATACTGGCTGTCGGCGAGGACGAAACAATTCTCGAAGCGGCATTGGATGGGGGTATCGATTACCCATTCGGCTGCCAGTCCGGCAACTGCGGCGCGTGCAAATCCTGGCTTCTGACTGGCGAGGTCGAACTTTCTGACTATTCCGAATATGCATTGACCGACGAGGAACGGGAGCAGGGACAAATCCTTGCCTGTAGTTCCATTCCTATGGCGGATTGCGAAGTCGCCTGGCTGGATTTGGAAGAGACCGTCCAACATATGACCCAAAACCTGGATTGCACGGTAACCTCCGTGGAACAGGCCACCCACGACATCGTCATTGTACAATGCGGGACGAATTCAGCCCTGGAATTTTCGGCGGGTCAATATGCCTCCCTTACCATGCCCGGGCAGCCGGAGCGGGATTTTTCCATGGCGGGTAAACCCGTTAGCGCAACCTTAGAATTTCATATTCGCGCCATCGAAGACGGGCAAGTCAGCGCGGCGGCACAAAACTTACGTGTGGGTGATAATATTGGCCTTTCTGGCCCTATGGGCCTCGCCTTTCTACGTGAGCTGCATACGGGCCCCATTATCGCTGTAGCGGGCGGCTCCGGCCTTGCGCCGATCAAGTCCATTGTGGAGACTGCCCTCGCCAAGGGCATGAAACAACCAATCACACTTTATTTCGGTGCGCGGGATGAACGGGATCTGTATCTCGTTGATCATTTCGAGGCTCTGGCAAACAAGCACGACAATTTCAGCTTCGTGCCGGTGTTATCAGAACCAACTGGAGAAACCATCCGCCGAACTGGCTTTTTGCACGAAGCTATAACCGAGGATCTCTCGTCTATGGACGGGGCAAAAGTTTACACAGCAGGTCCCCCTCCGATGGTGGATGCCATCCGCGATCTTGCCGAAAATCTTGGGGCCCGGACCGAGGACTTGCATGCTGATCCGTTCTACACAGTGCATGAACTAGCTGACCAGGCAAAATCATGAACCAACCGGATCTTATGCGGCAGGCATACTATGACCGAATCGCACCCTCGCATTTGACACCTCTGTGGGAGGTCCTCTCGGCCTTGGTCACGCCCGAACCGCAGGTCCAATCCGTCCCAACCGTTTGGCATTATGATAAAATCCGCCAATTTATTATGGATTCAGGCGATTTGATCACCGCCAAGGAGGCCATACGGCGGGTTCTCATCTTGGAAAACCCTGCACTGCAAGGCCAATCCAAAATTACCAACACTTTGTATGCTGGCCTGCAGCTAATCCTCCCAGGTGAAGTTGCTCCGGCCCATAGGCATTCTCAGACGGCCTTACGGTTCATCGTTGAAGGCACAGGCGCTTACACGGCAGTCGAGGGTGAGAAAACTATCATGCGTCCCGGCGATTTTGTTACTACGCCGTCCTGGACCTGGCATGACCATGGTAACGAATCCGATCAGCCGATGGTCTGGTTGGATGGCCTTGATATACCCATCGTACAATTCTTCAATTCTAGTTTTGCCGAGGATTTGGACGCGGACAGTCAGACAGTAACGCGACCAACAGGCGATAACCTCGCCCGGTTTGGAACCGGATTGCTACCAGTGGACTACAAAAACACAACTCCTGCGTCCCCAGTATTCAATTATCCCTATGAACGCACCCGCGAGGCTCTGGAGAAAATGCGCGAAGCCCAGGACTGGGATTCCTGTCACGGTTTGAAAATGTGTTACGTCAATCCGACCACGGGCGACTATGCCTTGCCGACTATGGCCACCTACATGCAACTGCTTCCGAACGGCATGACGACGGCACCTTACCGTTCCACCGATGGCATGGTTTATAGCGTCGTTGAAGGCACTGGAAGAACCATTGCCAGCGGAGAGAAGATGCCTTGGGGTCCACGCGATACTTTTGTTATTCCCAGTTGGTGCAGTCATCACCATGAAGCCGACGGCGATGCCGTCTTGTTCAGCTTCTCGGATCGTCCTATCCAGGAAAAAATTGGTCTATGGCGTGAGGACCGCGGTAATCACTGAACATGGCCGATGGCGCATACGAATTCCTGGACGAGGCGGAATTGACCGATTTTCCCGGACTGCTAGCCGTGTCTCAATTCGTTCGAATGTTGACCGAGGTCCACTGGTTTGCAGCACTTGGGGACCGGCTTGATAGCCGGGAGATTTTGCTGTCAGAAGACTATTTATTGGCACTGGGCTTTCCCGACGCTCGTATCGCACCTGCTGCTGATTGGGAGGAAGCGACGGACGCCGCTGCCAATCCTGATTGGAACACGGAGTGGTGGGAGGCGGAAGAGCAAGCGCGTGTGGCGTTGGTTGCAGAGGCATGCCGACGGGCTGATGAAGAAACTGTAATGATCGCGCTAACTCACCTACAGAATCAGGCCATTGAAGCAGTTTTGGAGCCGGCGAAAATGGTAGTTGAAGCCGGCGACGTCGAGGACGAAGCCTTGACACGCGCCATTGCCGGTGCTGCCGCCCAATCTATTTATCAGGCTGGCTTGTTGCTGGCCGCCGAAGATGAAAATGATGAGCACCATGTCTTTGCTTTAAAATATAAGCTTTTTGAATTAGGACGCTGGCCAATCGGCGTTGTGGGTAATAGCTTTCACATCTTTTAGATATCTCTGGAGTCTGCCATGGATTTTGCGATTACCCCGCCGCCTCAAGCATTTGTTCCTGTTATAGACGACGATCCCTTTCCTGTACGCCGCATTTATTGCGTGGGCCGAAATTATGCGGCCCACGCCCGCGAGATGGGTCATTACCCG
>CAJWZI010000187.1 GCA_913049615.1 uncultured Alphaproteobacteria bacterium
GGCCCGCACGGTAATTGCGCCTTCTATCATGCCACGGAAATCTATTCCGTTTACAATCACTCCGCCGGCAGAAATTGTTTAGCGATAGGCAATATTCTCGACAACAAGCATGTAACAGAAGCTATGCGGGACGCGTTCGAAACCGCGAAGGTAGCACTTTTCCCGAGCGCCTTTTGCTGTCTATAGAAGCAGCTGGCGCGCGGGTGGGGAGATTTATTTTCCCTTGCGATCTGCTGCCCTCAGGGTCACTTATGACGGCGGTCTTGATCGGTGCGGTCTGCAGGTTAACAATGGTGATGATCCAATTGCAGCTCTCAGGCGCATCAAGGAAATTTATGCGACCTCGGAGGACCCACTTTAGAAATTGACTATAGATCCGAGCTCCGAGCTCGTCGATCCTGGGCAAAAGAAAGCCTCGCTTGATCGCATCTCTGAGCGCGAACTGGCCCATGTATTGCTCCTGCAACAAGCTATTATCACGGGCCGCGATCGAACAATTTAGACTAAAGCATCCTCCGCCGCCCGACCCAGCCGCAACACCATACCTTCCCGGTTACCCATGGCCATGAAGGAGAGGCCCACGGGTAATTGGTCATCAGTCTGGCAAGGTACTGTGATGCCGCAGGTTTCCATGATGTTGCCCAGGCGCGTATTGCGGGTCATGGCCAGGTTGGCATCGTCGTATGCGGTTGGATCGTCCTGTAGGTCGGCAATGGGCGGCGCTACACGTGGACATGTGGGGTGCACCACGGCGGCATAGCCAGCCACTCGCGTCCGGAATTGCGCGGCGATTGCTTTAAGACCGATGTGTGCGGATTCGGCATCTATAGCCGTCAAACTTTTCGCCAGGTCAAATCGGGACCTTATCCCCCAATACATTTCATCCCCCCGCCGATCCACTAACTCTCTCCATAATGCAGAGGCCTCGGCCGAAATAATATTGCCGTGCTTTGCCACGTGTTCAAAGGCCTCCACAAATTCCGGTACAACTCCTTCAACGATCTCCGCGCCAGCATTGGATAGTTTATCCAGAGCTTTACCAATGGCGTTAGTGACTGTGGGGTCAAGATCGTCGAACATGATGTCCGTGGGTTTCAATAGACGGACCCCACGTAAACTGGCCCCGGCTAAATCGAACGGGCGAGATTCATTTAGAATTGCAAAAATGGCATTCGCGTCAGCGATGTCCCGGGTCAGTGGCCCGATGGTATCAAACGTTGGAGAGAGCGCAAGAATGCCATCTAGGGGCAACAACCCGATGGTGGTCTTTAGCCCGACGATGCCGTTCAAGGCAGCTGGGATGCGGACCGAACCTCCGGTATCACTGCCAATTCCAGCGGCTGCTAGGCCATTGGTGACAGAGACTGCGGCGCCAGAAGAAGAACCACCCGGCACTCGTTCTATTTCCTTATCAGCACCGTTTGCAGGAGTGCCCATAATTGGATTGATGCCAAGCCCGGAATAGGCAAATTCTGATAACGTCGTCTTGCCTAAACAGACCATGCCTGCCAAGGTTGCCCGTCGTAGCAACAGGGCATCCCGGTTCGGCACGCGGTCCTGTAATAACGCAGACCCGAATGTCGTTTCTGTACCGGCTGTGTCCGTTAGGTCTTTCCATGACATGGGCACGCCGTCCAGAGGACTTTGCCGCAGTCCAGCCTTAGCCCGGGTCGATGCCGCAAGGGCCTCCGTTCGAGCTCGGTCTGCCGTGGCACGGATATATATCCGATGCCCTGGGTCTAAAGCGGCCATGCGGTCTAAAAAATATTCAGCTAAATCAACCGGATCGATCGATTTTTTCTGAATGGCGGCGCCTAATTCCAGAGCCGTCATCTGATGCCATGCATTTTTGTTCATGATCGTAATTTACCCCGCCAAAGTGTGCTGGACAACGCTACAACATGGCGCGACATTGACAACATGGTTGATATTCAAACGGATGTCTTAATCGTCGGTGGTGGCTTGATAGGACTTACCCAAGGACTAGCCCTATCGAGTGCGGGATTGCGGTCAGTGGTGGTTGAGCGGCAGGAAACAGATGTTCTGACGACAATGACCCATGATGGCCGCGTTTCTACAATCTCATATGGTTCTGCAATGATGTTCCGACAAATCGGCGTCTGGGATTATATGGCAGACCACGCAGAACCAATCGCTGAAATACGAGTGGCGGATAACGGCGCACCGTTGTTCCTGCACTTTGACCATCGGGAGGTAGGCGATCGGCCATTCGGATTTACAGTCGAAAATCGGTTCATTCGACAGGCATTGTATCGAGCCCTGTCACTCGCTGACGGCATCCAATTAATTGCGCCCGGGGATTTGGTGGATGTTGATCGGGGTCAAAACAGAGCGCGGGCCAGACTTGCCGACGGCCGGACGATTGAGGCGGCGCTTATAGTCGCCGCAGACGGGCGGACCTCTCCTTTGCGGGAAGCCGCCGGTATTAGATGCTTGACTTGGAAATACGATCAGACCGCGATTGTCACGACTGTCAGTCATGACTTCAGTCACGGCGGGATCGCCTCGGAATTGTTTCTTCCTTCCGGGCCTTTCGCTCTATTACCCATGCAAGGCAACCGCTCCGCCTTGATCTGGACCGAACGTAGCCGCGATGTTGCGGCTCTTCTTGCGCTGAATGAAGAGGCGTTCGATGCAGCGTTGATGGAGCGAGCGGGTGAGCATTGGGGTCGGATTTGGTGTGATGCACCGCGTTGGAGTTATACACTAGGACTACAGAACGCTGAACGCTACTTCGAAGACCGGCTGGTTTTGATTGGCGATGCGGCACACGGTATGCATCCAGTGGCTGGACAAGGCCTGAACTTGGGTCTGCGTGACGTTGCGGCGCTGGCTGAGGTGTTGACCGATTGCGCCAGATTAGGCCTGGATCTGGGTGGCGGCGAGGGACTGCGGCGTTATCAACGGTGGCGGCGTTTTGACGCCTTGAAGATATTGATAATGACCGACGGACTGGTTCGGCTGTTTTCTAACGATATTACGCCAGTGCGCCTAGCCAGAGTTTTGGGACTTGGGCTGGTAAATAGGATTGGACCCGCAAAAAGATACTTTGAACGTCAGGCTGCCGCCATGGCTGGTGATTTGCCAAGGCTGATCCGAGGCCAGGCGTTATAGCCTTTTCGTTTGTGCTTCGGCATCAGGGGTGAGGCGGCTACCGGACATTATTGCTGACCATGATCGGTTTATTTGAATCAATAAAATCTTGAAATAACATTACGGTCATGCTCCGTGCTATTAAACGTATCTCATATCTCCAATTCAGCAATGACTGGTACATGGTCGGATGCTGGCTTGTAGCCACGGGCTTTTTTGAATATCTCTACGTTGCGAAGACCATCACGTAAGGCAGGCGTGACCCAGATGTGATCCAGGCGGCGGCCTTTGTCGGCTGCCTCCCAATCAGGTGAACGGTAACTCCACCACGTATAGATATTCTTGGTTCCGGGTATGAAATGGCGGATTACGTCGACCCAGTCGTGGGAAAAATACCAGGCATCCATGTGCTCAACTTCGATCGGTGTGTGGCTGACGACGCGCAGCAGCTGTTTGTGGTTCCAGACATCAGTTTCCAATGGGGCGACGTTTAGATCCCCAAGGAGGATAAAGCGGTTTTTCCTTCCCTTGCGCCGTTGGAACCAGGCGGAAACCTCGGTCATGAAATCTAATTTATGTTTAAATTTGTCGTTGATCCGCACATCTGGCTTGTCACCTCCCGCCGGCACATAAAAATTGTGGAGCTCCACTCCCCCCGGCAAGGAGCAATAGACATGCCGAGCCTGTTCAGAGCCGCACCAGTCCCTGCGTGTAATTTTTTCCAGTGGAACTGATTTTTTCGAAAAAATAGCCACCCCATGATAAGCCTTTTGGCCGTGCAAAGCGTGATGCACATAACCGTTGGCCTTAAACAACTCTAAGGGAAAGGCTTCATTAGTGACCTTAATTTCCTGTAGGCACAGGACATCCGGTTGGCGGTCCGCGAGAAACTGTTGAAGGGTATCGATGTGCGCCCTCACCGAATTTACGTTCCAAGTTGCAATGGAGATTTTCACGCGAACCAGACCCTAGGTTTCATAAGTGATGGATAATGTGGCGATGCCCTCAATCGAACATTCCAGCCGGTCACCCGGTTCCACGGCGGCGACTCCGTGGGGTGTTCCAGTGAAAATAATGTCTCCAGGTTGTAATTCGAATAGACCAGACAGATAGGCAATGGTTTCAGGCACATTCCAGATCATCTGGTTGATATTCCCGTCTTGGCGGCTGCCACCATTAACAGATAGCGAGATACGGGCATTAGTGGGATGGCCGACGTCAGTCGCCGCGCGCAGCGCACCTATTGGTGCGGAATGATCAAACCCCTTACCAGTATCCCAAGGCCGGCCTCTTTCCTTGGCATCACCCTGCAGGTCGCGCCGCGTCATATCTAGCCCCACGGTATAGCCAAAGACGCATTCCAAAGCTTTTTCCTCTGGTATGTTTGCGCCGCCTTTGGCTAGAGCGACCACCAACTCAATTTCGTGGTGCAGGTCCGCGGTAGCAGGTGGATAGGGAATGGTACTTCCATCCTCAGTTAAGGCATCTGCCGGTTTCATGAAAAAGAATGGCGGTTCTCGGTCCGGGTCATGGCCCATCTCGCGGGCGTGGGTCGCATAATTTCGGCCCACGCAATAAATGCGG
>CAJWZI010000188.1 GCA_913049615.1 uncultured Alphaproteobacteria bacterium
GGCAAGCAAACACTAAATTTCTGTCGCGGAGGGATCCAATTTTTCCAGTCGAATATGTGGTGGGTTTAGAGGTTAGGCGACTGCCGAAATTTATTTGGCGGCAGGCGATGATTTTTTGAGGCTTTCTTCCGGTTCCGTCTCGGAGCGGGCGGGCCACACAGTCTTTTCCGCGTACCAATAAGTCATTCGTCCTGTAGCTTGCGTATATAGTGATGCTGGAAATTGATGGCATCGAAGAGGCCCGTCGCGGCGTGGCAGTGGTTCCAGCCATCCGCATCGTATTTTTCATGAGGTTTACAATTTTCGTCTTCGTAGCCGTCAGACGTCGCGATCAGACGTCGAGGTGCTGTCCAACATGATTTGCCTGTATAATCCGGTCGACGGAACTGACGAGGCCCCTGCCTGTTTAAACACGTGTTCGCCTAGAGCCGTGTCTTAATTTCTTCCGCGATTTTAACGAAGGCCTCGGCTTGAGGGGAGCCGGGATCCAAGGTCATGATCGGCGTGCCCGCGTCCGAGGTTTCCCGGAGACTGATATGCAAGGGAATTTCACCCAAGAAATCGCATCCTAGTTCCGCTGCCGTCTCCCGGGCCCCGCCATGGCCGAAGATATCTGATCTTTCACCGCAATGTGGGCAATAAAAATAGCTCATATTCTCCACCATGCCCATGACCGGCACTTCTGTCTGGCGGAACATGTTTAGGCCCTTGCGGGCATCAATCAGGGCAATGTCTTGTGGGGTGGAGACGATGATGGCACCCTTCAGCGGCACTTTCTGCGCCATGGTCAACTGCGCATCGCCCGTGCCGGGCGGCATATCCACCAGCATGACGTCCAATTCGCCCCAGTTCACATCACCAAACAGTTGCTCTAATGCCCCCATGACCATGGGGCCGCGCCAGATGGTGGGCTGGTCCGGATCGACGAGAAAGCCGATGGACATACATGACACTCCGTGCCCGCGCATGGGCTCTAGCTTTTCACCGTCTGATCGGGGTTGGCCAGATATCCCCAACATGCGCGGCATGGATGGGCCATAGATATCCGCGTCCAGAATTCCCACTTTCAGACCCAAACGATTGAGGGCGATGGCCAGGTTCACGGTAACGGTAGATTTCCCAACGCCGCCCTTGCCGGAGGCGACGGCAACCACCGCATCGATACCTGATAAATCCATCTTTTGGGTTCCTTGGCTGCCGTGACGGCCGATCGTGGGCGGGCGTTGCTCGGACGGTGGCGGTGGAGCCTGTTCTGCGGTCAGGACGGCGGTGACCGACAGGGTGCCCGGCAAATCTGCCACCACCTGTTCGCAGGCCTTGCGCAAACTTTCCATTTCCGGAGCGCGTTCAGTATCAATTATTATTGAGAACATGACATTGCCGTCACGCACCACTAGGCCGTCGATCATGCCAAGGTCCACCACATTTCCCTCACGTGCCGGATCGCCTACGCGTCGCAATGCCTCGTGAACCTGATCTTCCGTTATCCGCGCCATCTGCAAATCCTCTTAAAAAAATGCCCTATCAACTTAACGGCACATCCGTTGCGCCCAAGGCCGCAAGGTGTCATATAGCGTTTCAGGCGGCCATGGCAAAGTGCCTGGCTAAGTATTCTGAAGATTTTGAAGACTAATTTATGAAGCGGGGAATATTATGCCGTGGAACGATCAAGGCGATGGTAAAGGCAGCGGCGGCGGCGGTTGGCAAGGTGGCGGCCGTGGCCCATGGGGACAAGGCGGTGGCGGTGGCGGTGGCGGTGGACAGCCGCCAAACTTGGAAGAGCTACTGCGCAAGGGGCAGGACCGCTTTAAAGGCCTGCTGCCAGGCGGCAGTTGGGGCGGTAGAGGCATCCTTCTGGTAATTTTGGTATTACTGGTCGCCTGGGGTTTCACGGGCGTCTACCGGGTTGGTCCGGACGAGCAGGGCGTGGTCCTACGCTTTGGGAAATACGTGACGGACACAAGCCCGGGTCTTCACTATCACCTGCCGTCTCCCATTGAATCTGCACTTACGCCGAAAGTGACTCGTGTTAATCGAGTTGAGGTGGGGTTTCAAAGCTCCGGTGATTTTGGCCGCTCGTCGGCCCTGCGAAACCTGCCCGAAGAGAGCCTGATGCTGACTGGCGATGAGAACATAGTCGACATCAACTTTACGGTTTTATGGCAAATCAGTCATGCGGGCAAATTCCTGTTTAATATCCAGCGGCCCGAAAACACGGTTAAAGCGGTTGCAGAAAGTGTCATGCGCGAGGTTGTCGGTCGCTCCAAAATTGATGACGTTCTGACCGAAGGCCGGAATGAAGTTGAACGGCAAACCTTGGACCTAATGCAAAAAACGCTGGATGAATACCAGGCGGGAATTGTGGTGACCCAGGTAAAACTGGCTAAGGCTGACCCACCGGAAGCAGTGATTGATGCTTTCCGGGACGTGCAGGCAGCGCGCGCTGATGAGGAACGTCTGGTCAATGAGGCGCAGGCTTACGCAAACGACATTCTGCCCCGTGCCCGCGGCGAGGCGGAACGCATCCTACAGGAAGCCGCAGGTTACAAGGACCAGACCGTGGCTCAGGCCGAGGGCGAGGTTTCCCGCTATCTGGCCATTCAAAATGAATACCGCCTAGCCCCGGATGTGACCCGAAAACGGCTTTATCTCGAAACCATGGAAGTAATCATGCAGGGCACAAACAAGATCGTCATCGATAACGAGGGCGGCAGCCAGGGCGTCCTGCCCTACCTGCCCCTACCCGAATTGCGAAAGCAATCAAACCGCAGCCGGGGAGAAAACTGATGAAACGGAGACTAGCAACAATTCTCGCCATCCTTCTGGTGATCTTGGGGATCCTCGCCTATAGCAGCGTGTTCTCCGTTCATGAAACCCGGCAGGCCCTTGTCCTGCAGTTTGGCAACCCCATCAGAACGGTCCAGGAATCGGGCCTAAATTTCAAGACACCATTTGTCCAGGACGTGAAATTCATGGAGAAACGCATCCTGGACTTTGATGCCCCGCCCGTCGAAGCCGTGGCGGCCGATAAGAAGCGGATTGTGGTGGACGCCTATGCCCGTTTCCGCATCAGCCAACCCTTGAAATTTTATCAAACCGTGAACAACGAGGTGACCGCCCGCAACCGCTTGGCCCCCATTATCAATTCGAGCATGCGGAACGTCATCGGTCGGGTGAAACTTGAAGTTCTGCTATCGGCCAAGCGCGATGAACTAATGCAGGAAATCCGCCGACTGGTGAACGACGAAGCCATCAAGCTGGGAATTGAAATTGTCGACGTTCGTATCAAGCGCGCTGATCTACCGGAAGCTAATAGCCAGGCGGTGTATGAGTTGATGCGTGCGGAACGAAAACGGATTGCCACGGAGATCCGGGCAGAAGGGGCCGAGCGTAGCCAGAAGATCACCGCTACCGCCGATCGGGAGCGTGTGGTGCTGCTGGCGGTTGCACAGAAGCAATCGGAAATTACTCGCGGCGAGGGTGACGCGCAACGCAACAATGTATTCGCAAACGCGTACAAAGAAGACCCGGAATTTTTTGGTTTCTATCGTTCACTGCAGGCCTACCGTACGGCGCTGCAATCAGATGATACGACCATGGTGCTGTCGCCTAATAGTGATTTCTTTAATTACTTTGGCAATAGTTTCGGTCGGACCCCCAAGAAGGCAAATTAAGAGGCGCCTGGAACGCCAGTTGCCATGGTAGAATTTCTGATGGTTGTGGGCCTAGTCCTGGCCTTGGAAGGGGGCTTATACGCCGCTTTTCCCGGTGGGATGAAGCGTATGATGGCATTGATGCAGGAAAAGTCTGATGATGCATTGCGAATTAGTGGCTTGGGCGCGGCGACATTCGGCGTGGGTATTGTCTGGCTGGTGAAGTCCATTTTGTGAACTGATTTAGAAAAATTCACGGCGTCAATAGGACCAATCTACGGTGAATTGATCACCGTTAGCGAAATATTCAAGGTCGCCATGATTTTGTCACATTCACTTCCGAAATCACTGCTTAGGAACAAATGGGATAGCTCAGTTGCAAGGCATTCTGTTGGAACGTACATAAATAGCTAACTAAACCGGCCCAGCAGGGCTCCATGCTAACTGGCACCATCTGCAAGGGAGAATATTCGTGATCGGGACAATTACATGCCAACGCTGGACCGCGCCATTGAACAGACCTTTCGTGGCGGCTGCCGCGACGGCGGTCACAATGGGTCTGTTGTTGCTACCCGTCTCTAGCCTCTCTCGCGGCGCGCCGGACAGTTTCGCAAATCTCGCCTCCAAATTGTCCCCGGCCGTCGTGAATATTTCGACGACGCAGGTGCTCAAGGGGGACAAAAAGGGTCCGCCCGAATTCATGGTGCCCCGGGGCTCGCCATTCGAGGAGTTTTTCAAGGAATACCTTGAACGCAATCGGCCCAAGAACCGAGGCCGCCGACGGGCTACGTCTCTGGGTTCCGGATTTATAATTGACAAGTCCGGCTTGGTTGTTACCAACAACCACGTCATTGCCGGGGCGGATGAGATTTCGGTGCGCCTATCGGATGGTACGCGTCTGAAGGCCAAACTGGTGGGCAAGGACGCCAAAACCGATTTGGCTCTTTTAAAGGTGGTGCCTAAGAAGGAATTGCCGTCCTTGAATTGGGGTAATTCCGAGAATTCTCGTGTCGGTGACTGGGTCCTTG
>CAJWZI010000189.1 GCA_913049615.1 uncultured Alphaproteobacteria bacterium
ACACATCCATTTGCATCAATTCTCGCCCCAGGGCGGTGTTTCCGGCGTGGCCGTGCTGGCGGAGAGCCATATTTCGACGCATACTTGGCCGGAACATGGTTTTGCTGCCTTCGATATTTTCATGTGTGGCGACGCGGAACCGCTAAAGGCGGCAGAGGCCTTGCGCCGGGCACTACGGCCTAGCCGAATTGAATTGACTGAGCAGCGCCGCGGCATTCTGGAAAATCGGACATGATCGGTGGGTCGATCAATTCGTCTGTGTTTGCCCGTCAATAGCGAACATGGTTCACAAGAGCCCCAATTCCTTCAGTTCTGCGGCCATCTCAGGAGGCGGGCCATTGTGGCTGTTTGGGTCAGAAAGTCGGTTCTGCAATTCGGGCGGCAAGTCGGGGGCGGCGTCCTTGGGCTCCAGATAGCGCCAGCCCTGATGCGGGCGACGGGCGCGCAACTCAGTCCGCACCAAATCCTGACCTAGAACAAGGCCACAATGTTTGCCCTCTTCATCGTCGTGCAATTCATCAAGGCGCACGATGGCCTGCCGAACGCGGATGAAGCCCTTGATGATCCAATAAAGGGATCCGCCGTTCAGAAGCTCCCTGTCCCGTCGCGGGCGGTGGCGGGTGCGATGAATGGTTTCCAACGGCTCTCCCCGTTTCTTGGCGCCGGCCCGGCGGTTGGCCTGAAGGGTCTCCAATTGGTCAATGGAATTGATACCAACACATAGTTTAACAAGATGTACGATCATGGCAGCCAGCCTAGCAGGCGCCACCAAAGATAATCCAGGGGAACCAAAATTAAAACCGTAACCGCAAGCAAAAAAAGGCATAATTTGTTGCCTTTGCCCATGGGCACGCCGCCCAGTTGCATGGCGATTACTAGAGGTGGCGTCTGATAGGGCAGAATCACCGTTGTATAGCCGACCACCGTCAGCATCAGCACCGTCTCCACCGGCAGGTTTGCCGCCTCAGCCATGGAGCTCGCTAGGGGTGTCAAAATTGCTGGGGAGCCGGGCTGAGTGACGAACATAGCTAGTAGGCTTGACAACCCCGCGATGGCGGCGAAGTTCCAAGCATTTTGGCCTGGTGACAGCCGAATCAACGGAATAACTGTTTGTGCCAAAAAATCACCGACGCCGCCATGAGCGACGAGGGCGCCGAGACCCAGAACGCCGGCAAGATAGAATAGAGAGCCGAATTTTACCTTCTCTTCCATATCCAGGGGACTAACAATGCCGACAAACGGCATAATCATTACACCGGCGACGCCAAGCGCAACCCAGGCTGGCGAGATATGATGAAGGAAATCCGTCATCCAAACCGTAAGGGCCAACAGCAGTAATAAGGCCATGGTACGTTCCCGTCGCGCCATGGCGTGGGGGCTTTCGGCTACCGCCACCTCTGTTTTCGCGTTATCTTCTGGAAACAGCCAAATGATCAGTGCAGCGATTGTGATCGCTTTTAGGGCACCCAAAATGGGAAAATGCAGCAGCAACCAGGTGCCGTATGTGGGTCGAATATCATACAGAGTTTCGGCGGCGCCAATAACGACCATGGCGGGCACTGTGGCGGACATGATAGCGAAGCCTGGGATCATGGTGCCGAAGGAAATCGCAAGGACCATGCCGGCACGACCATTGCTGCCTAGGCGGTAACCGAAACCGTCCGCCATTGCCAGTACAATTGGCAATAGGATCATCAATCGTCCCAAGGTTGATGGCATCAAAAAGGCCATGGTGACCGCCACGACCATGATGCCGGCGATAATGCCTGCATAACTACTGCCGAAACGGATCCGTACGTGGTAGGCTAACCGTTCGGCCAGGCCGGTACTGCTAATACCGGCACCGATAACTAGGCCGCCAAACACCATCCAAAATCCCGCAGACTGAAACCCTGAAAAAATCACACTAGCCGGCGCCAACGCGAACAACATGGCGATGGCGAAAAACACAATGGAAGTTATGAATTCTGGCACGACGGCGGTTGCGAACAAAACAATCGTAGCCAGAGCAAGGGCGCCGGTCCACACGGTGTCTGATGTAAGGCCGTCGGCATAGATCTCTGGGGGTACAAGCGCTAGGGTCAAGGCCAGAATTAGGCCCAGTCCGGCGATCCAATTGGATGGTTTCATCTATGCCTTCTCACGCGGCCGGCTGTAACGACTATTCCGCTATGTCTATATCCGCCGTGCTACACTGCGCCGATGTCAGATACAATACCAACCGCGCTGGAGGATCCTGACCCTTCGTCTGCTGGCTTCAATCCATCCCGTCTAACCGCCGCCGTGAGCTTTGCCAAAAGCAACGAAATTGGTTGGTCCCGTAATATTGATGACCAACTGGGCAAGGGTGAATTTGAACCGCCTCCCTGGAATGAAGTTCTGGGTCCGACCAAGCCGCGCGGTGGTCCCACTGGCATGATCCTGAGACATGGTACGGTTGCGGCTACTTGGGGTAATTTAGCACGGGCAGATATGACGTTCTCGGTGGCCAAAAGCTACCTGGCCATCCTGGCTGGCTTAGCGTTGAAGGATGGTTTGATTGAGGATGTCCATGAACCGGTTGCGAAGACCGCCCTGGACGATCATTTCACCTCGCCGCAGAATTGTGACGTTACTTGGCATCATTTGCTGCAACAGACCTCTGAATGGGAAGGCACTTTGTGGGGAAAGCCTGACCTGATTGACCGGAACCGGCAACTGGGTGAAAACGCCGACAATACCCGCAAAGGCCAGCCTAGAGTGCTGGGACCACCCGGCAGCTTTTGGGAGTATAACGACGTACGGGTCAACCGCTTGAGCCTATCTCTGCTGCATTTGTTCCGTCGTCCCTTGGCGGATGTGCTGAAGGAACGAATTATGGTTCCTTTAGGCGCATCGGACAATTGGTCGTGGAATGCTTACCGTAACGCGGTTGCAACGGTCGATGGCGTCCCCATGCCATCGGTGCCTGGTGGGTCGCACTGGGGCGGCGGCCTGTGGATAGGGGCCCGCGATCAGGCACTGTTAGGACAGTTGATCCTACAACGAGGAGCCTGGAACGGCAGGCAATTGATATCAACCGATTGGTTGGATGCAATGTGCAAGCCATGTCCGTTAAAATCAGAATATGGTTACATGTGGTGGCTGAATACGGATCGGGTGCGTTATCCTGCAGCGTCGATAAGAGCCCTCGCGGCGGTTGGCGCAGGGGGTAACACGATCTTAATCGATGCAACGCATGATCTCGTTCTGGTGGTGCGCTGGTTGGACGGGCTCGCGCTGAACCCGTTGATCGAGCAAACGATCGCGGCTATCGCGGAATGAGAAAAGCCTTCGCTTCGGACCGTAGGATTGACGAAGTTGGCGCGTGGGTCTGCGAGCTATTCTAAACATTAAAAACATATTTGAAGCTAGTGGGTATGGAAGACCTAGAGCGGACGCCGCAAGGCAACCGCCACCCACAGCCATAGTCTAGCCTCGAAGCAAAAAAGGTCTTGGTTATTCGGCTGCTTGCTGAGCGCCGAAGTGGGCGGCAGACAGGCTGCTTAGGGCCGTGATGAGGGTTGTCATGGCGCCCCTAATACGGGCCAAGCCGGGCAGGGGGACGACGTGATCTTCATCCATGTACAGGCGTCGGTTAATTTCGATTTGGAGAGCATGCACTCCCGTTGCCGGGCGGCCGTAGTGATATGTGGTAAATCCGCCGGCGTAAGGGTTGTTGCGTTGCACCCGTAAGCCCAGCCCGGAAAGTGTGTTATGGACATGGTCAGTCAGTTCCGGCGCGCAGGCAGCACCGAAACGGTCGCCGAGCACGATATCCGCCCGTTGAACACTGTCCGTGGAGGCGCCGTTGCTGCGGCCTCGCGCGAAGCTCCCTGTCGACGGCATGGAATGGCAATCGATCAACAAACAATACCCAAAGGCTGTTTGGCTCTCTTCAAGCATACGCGCTAAACAGTGGTGGTAGGGAAAATAGATCCTTTTCAGGCGCTCCTGCACTTCCGCAAAATCAAGTTTGCCACGGTATATTGCCCGTCCGTCGGAGGCCAGGCGGGGGATGGTGCCCAGGCCCCCGGCCACCCGCAGGGACGTGGTGTTCACGTGTGCAGGTAGAACGTCGTCAAACATTTGCGGGTCCAACTCCCACGGCTCCCGGTTAAGGTCAAGGTAGGTGCGGGCATAGGTGGCACAAAGCAGTGGCGCGCCATGTCTTGGTGCGGCAGCGAATATCTGATCAACGAAATTATCGGCCGAACGGCGCAGAGACATGCAAGACAGATTGCTCGCTACCATTAGGTCGTTAGGGTAGATCTGACCGCTGTGGGGCGAGGCAAAAACGAGGGGCGCTCGCCGCGATGAGGGGCTGCTGACTTGATAGGGCGCGGGATTGCTAATTTGTTCATCCATGCCGTGGCCCCATGCGGTTTTCCCATTATTAGGGCGATGCTAGCATGGGTCCAAAGGAAAGCCATAGGGCGAATGGCGGAATTTTTGGGCAATTAGTGTTAATAAGGAGAAATTTTATAATTCTTTGCTAGAGGCAATTTTACACTATTGCGAAGCATGTCCGACAATTGAACCGGCAAGCAAACACTAAATTTCTGTCACAGAGGGGTCCAATTTTTCCAGTCGAATATGTGGTGGGTTTAGAGGTTAGGCGACTGCCGAA
>CAJWZI010000190.1 GCA_913049615.1 uncultured Alphaproteobacteria bacterium
TGATTAACCCTTATTCAGACAATTTTGATGTTGTTGGACCGCAGAGGTCCCGGTTCCCGCAGCTCGACCGCACAGGAGCGAACTTTAAGGGAAAGCTCGGCTGAGAGCGCAGGTGAAATATTCAAAGTCCAAAACAGTCTAGAAGCAACAAGGCCCGAGCCATCGGCTCGGGCCTAGCGCTTGGGTGCTTTGGTCTAGTAGATATTCTGTGCCGAAACCATGGCATACAACATTGGAATCGACAGCATCGTGTTGGTGCGGCTGAACAGCATCGCCGTCCGGGCTGACGCCGCCTTGGTATCAGCATCCGCATCAACGATACCGAGAGCCTTTTTCTGGTTTGGCCAGATGATGAACCACACGTTGAACCACATGATAGCGCCCAGCCACATTCCGATACCGATAGCAGTGTGCTTCGGCACCCCGTCGGTAGTACCTAGCGCGATGGCCTCTACCAGATACCCGCTCATCCAAGCCAATAGCAGCCCGGTGACAATGGTCCCCATTGCACCCCAACGGAACCAGAACAGGGCGCAGGGAGCGATATGCTTCCCGATAGCCGGTTTCTGTTCATCCGGAATGGATGGCATGGTAGGAATTTGGACGAAATTGAAATACCACAGAATGCCAATCCACATAACGCCCGCTAGCACATGCAGCCAGCGCATAAAGAATGTCGCCCACGCCATGTCGAAGGCGATGCTGTCCTCGTGCCACCCCATAAGAACTCCGACCATGACAATGGCCAGAACTATGCCTGCGATCACTGTGTTACGTAAATTTGTGAGAATTGCTGCCACTTGCCTATCCCCTACCCATGATTTTGCGATTCACTTTGCTGAATGTACCATTAATATCCCAAAGTTCAACTTTGAGCCTCTCCGCCGAAAATTTGAAAGGCCGTTTCATGAGTTTTGATTACACGGCGTTCTTTCGCCAAGATTTACCTCCCGCCGCCAATGCGTTTACCGGTTTTCCCCAGTACAACTTTGTTGGCGGCCACAATGATGCCGACAGCGTGCCCGTTATGGGACTGGTTGATGCGCTGAGTACGGCTATGAGAAAGGACGGCAGGCACCTGGCCACATACGGCATGAACAGCGGCGCACAGGGTTACCTGCCACTCCGTACCTATATTGCACAGATGCTGGAAAACCGAGCCGGACTGGTTACTGATCCCACCCAGATTTTGGTCACCACTGGTTCCCTACAGGGTTTGGATTTAGTCAACAACGCTTTGCTGTCGCCTGGCGATACCGTAGTCGTGGAAGACGTTAGCTATGGCGGTGCGCTCAGCCGCCTACGCAGTCGCGGCGTTGACGCCAAAGCGGTCGAGGTGGACGGGGGCGGCATGTGCATGGATAGCCTGGCTTCCATTCTGCGAGGACTTGCCGACAAAAGCGTGACACCCAAATTCATCTACACCATTCCCACGGTGCAAAACCCTTCGGGTACGGTCTTAAGCTTGGAGCGGCGACAACAAATGTTGGCTTTGGCACGGCAACACGGCGTGCCTATATTCGAAGATGATTGCTACGCCGATCTACTTTGGGAGGGCACACGTCCAGCGGCCATCCGATCGTTGGATGATAAAGGCCAAGTGATTTATTGCGGCACCTTCTCAAAATCCATCGCTCCAGCCCTGCGGATCGGTTATGTGGTGGCGGACTGGCCGGTGATGAGCCGCCTCCTTCCACTCAAGACTGATGGCGGATGTGGTGCGCTGGAGCAAATGGCCCTCGCGGAATTTTGTCCTAGCCAATTCGATTCCCACGTGGACAATCTGCGTCAGGTTCTGAAAGGCAAATGTGAAACGATGGTCGCTGCGCTGGAGGAGCAGTTCGGGGCCAGCGCAGAATTTGTCGGGCCCAAAGGCGGCATCTTTATCTGGGTCACCTTGCCGGACCAGGTAGACACGGACAAGCTATCCCAGATTGCAGGAGCCCAAGGCGTAGCCATCAATCCCGGCTCCGAGTGGTCGGCCGATCCGGACAGTGGCCGCCATCGCATGCGGCTTTGTTTTGGCAATGCCAGCCAGAAGAGCATCCGTAACGGCATCGTAAAACTTGCAGAAATTTGCCATAGAGAATTCGGCGTACCCCTTCGTGGCGCAAACGTGGAGCGCTAAACCCTAATCCATGGATACACTGACCCAGATCGTTCTCGGCGCCGGCGTCTGCGTCGCCGTTCTGGGCCGGCGCCTAGGTCCCCGGCGAGCCGCCATCGCGGGCGGCTTGCTGGGCACGCTGCCAGATCTGGATGTGCTCATTCCCGCCGGAGATCCTGTGGAGACCTTTGTCTCTCATCGGGGGTTTAGCCATTCCCTGATCATACAAGCGATGGTCACCCCGGTTATTGGCGAAGCCATGGTGCGGTTAATCGCCGCATGTCAGCAACAGCGCTGGCAAACCTATGCCGCTATATACCTTTGTCTGTCCACTCACGCCCTGCTCGACGCCATGACCATCTATGGCACCAAACTGTTCTGGCCTCTTTCTCTTGAACCCTTCGGCGTCGGATCCGTGTTTATTATCGATCCACTCTATACTATCCCATTGTTGTTGATCACGATCATTGCGCTTTGTTCGGGACGATGGACGGAGGGCTTAGGTAAAACTGTCATTGTCGCATTGGTTCTATCAACAGCCTACCAGGTCTGGTGCGTCGGGGCGCAACGTATCGTCCTCTCAAAGGCAAAAAATCTGCTACGCCAGGCCGGCGTAACGCAGGACAGTTTACTAGCCACTCCCCTGCCCTTTACCAGCCTATTTTGGCGTACAATCGTTCTGAAGAATGACCATTACGTAAATTTGTATCTACCCGTTTTCGGGGATACCCAGCACGCCACCCTTTATATTCATCCGCGCCACCTGTCCTTAGCCAGCTGCTTAGGAGATAACAGCGCCTTTAAACAGCTGTCTTCTTTCAGCCAGGGGTTCTATCGCCTGGACCAATATCGCGATGTAATCCAATATTCTGATTTACGCATGGGACTGACGCCCAATTATATCTTCAGTTATGCCATCGCCACACTCAGCGCAAACGGAACAAAAGAAATGGCCCCTCGCCGAATCTTCGGTCCCCGCAGCGGCCCGGGTGATTTTGATTGGCTTTTTGCAAACCTGCTGCATCACCCAAAAATGCGGCCCACGGAAAAACCTCACTGGATTAAGGCTGCAGATCTGGCCCATACTGTCGGCCAGAAATACGCCCAGCTGGACTGCCGCTTAAAGCCACCGGCAGGCGAAACAAGGAAAAATCCATGAAATTTTACGATTGCAGTACCGCACCTTCGCCACGCCGGGTCCGGATTTTTATCGCCGAAAAAGGTCTGGAAATCGAGACGGTGAATATTTCCATCGCTGACGGCGAACAGTTGAGTGATGACTTCCGCGCTGTCAACTCGAATTGCACTCTACCAGCTCTTGAAATTGATGACGGACCAAATATTTTGAATACTGCCGGTATTTGGGCGTATCTGGAGGATAAATTCCCTGAACCCCCGTTGATGGGCAGGACCGCAGCGGAGAAGGGCCATGTAGCCGACATCCGTTGGCAGATCGAATTCAACGGCTCGATGGGTATGGCAGAGGCCCTGCGCAATTCCACACCGCGCATGAAAGGTCGTGCTTTGCCGGGCCCCGATAACTATGAACAAATTCCAGAATTGGCGGAGCGGGGCAAGGCACGTGCCCTGAAATTCCTGGACCGAATTGAGGGCATGATTGGCGAAAAGCCATTCGTCGCCGGCGACAGCTATTCTGTTGCGGATATAGACCTCATGGTCTTTCTCGATTTCGCTAAGTGGCTAAAAATGGGTTTGCCGGACGACGCAAAAAATGCCCAGCGCTGGTATGAAGCCGTCTCCAGTCGGCCCAGCGCGAAGCTTTGAGCAAGACCAGCACCACCGGCAATAGATCCGGCTTGGGCGTTTCCCTGCAAGGGGCCGAGCCAGCGGTAGACCTTCCTGGACTTGCTCGTTGCGCGGAAGACGGCGGCGCTGACACACTGTGGCTTGCCAGCCATCTATTCCAGAGGGACCCAATCGTCCAAACTGTCATGACCCTTTCCGCCACTCAACGGATTACCGGCGCCCTGATGTCCCTCAGTCCCTATGTCATGCACCCGGTGCAGATTGCTATGACAGCCGCCAGTCTGAACGAACATTTTCCCGGTCGCATCTGTCTATGCATAGGCGCTGGCGCTCCGGGAGATCTGGCTGCCGCTGGCATCCAGCGTCCAAAACCCTTAGCCACATTGGCGGAAAGCCTTGAGATAACCAAAAGCCTTTTGTCCGGTGATGTTATCAACCTCCAAGGCCAACAATTTCGGGTCACGGGCCGCTCTTTGGAGACCGGCCGCCAGGACGTCCCGATCGTGCTGGCCGCGACCGGGCCAAAGATGTTGCGGCTGGCCGGACGCCACGCGGATGGCGTCTTGCTATCCGCGGCGACTACTGTTGAATTTGTGCGCTGGTCTCTGGATCAAGTGTCAGCCAGCGCAGAGACAAGGAAAGTGCGGCATATTGGCCTGGTCTTCGCCTCTGTCGACAATGACGAAGGCAGGGCCTATGAAAAACTGAAACGGCTTTTGGCGTTTGTCCTGCGTGGAGCCCACCATGAACCAAACATAACTATGGG
>CAJWZI010000191.1 GCA_913049615.1 uncultured Alphaproteobacteria bacterium
ACCCATGTCACGCCGGACGGTGGCCCTGTGGCTAGTCGTATCGCCGATTGGACTGAACTTGACTATTTAGCTGCGCAGATGGCCGACCTGAACTCTGGCGTATTTCAGATTGGCCCTGATGTGGCCAGTGGCGAGGCGCAGCGCGTTTTTCTCGACCGGTTACAACAGGTAGCCTTGGATAGCGGCCGGCCAGTGATGTTTGGCACCATTTCCACCCGTCAAGGCGCCGATCCTAATCCCTGGCGGTATCAACTGGACTATATCGACGATACCGTGGCCAAGGGCGGCCGTATGTTTGGGCAGACCACGACGAAGTCGATAAATGCCGTCTTTTCTTTCAAATCCTATTTGCCCTTCGACAACTTAGCCGCGTGGAAAGACGTCCGCGCCCTGCCTCATGAGGCCCAGAAGCAACGCCTTGCGGATCCAGAGGTCCGCCGCCAACTGGTCGCAGCAGAAGCTAACATGCGGCCACGGACAGACGAATTCCAGGGTGGCGGCGCCGCGACCACCAATCCCATGAAACCTGACTATGAAAACATATTCGCCATGCAGGGTGTGGACTGGAACGACCCAACGGTTGCACAGTTGTCCCAATCAAACGGGCAGCATCCTGTCGAAACCATGATCGACCTCGTGCTGGATAACGAGGATCAGATTTTTTTCCAACCACTAGTGAATGAAACACCGGATGATGTCAGGGGAATGCTTGAGCACCCCTTAACGCTAGCTACATTTTCCGATTCTGGTGCTCATGTTGCCCAAGAGATGGGCTCTTCCCTTCAAACTCATATGTTGAGTTACTGGGTGCGCGAGCGGCAGGCATTCTCGTTGGAACAGGCCGTTCGCATGCTATCTTTCGACAATGCCTCTGCTTGGGAGATCCCTGATCGAGGCTTGATCCGGACCGGATATGCCGCTGACATGGTAATTTTCGATGAGGCCGAGGTGCGGCCGTGCCTTCCGACAGTTGAAGAGGATCTTCCGGGAGGTGCGCGCCGACTAGTGCAAAAAGCCGAGGGCATCCACGCCACCGTCGTCAATGGTTGCGTCACCTTCAAAAATGGCGACTCAACGGGTGATTTCCCCGGTGCCATGATCAAGGGCCGATTGGCTAACGGTGTCTGATATGAAGTATTTGATTAAAGATCAAAGATCAATCTAGCCGAATGTAGCCTAAAAAAGTATTGCTGAATGGTCCGGTAAAATGGCAATTCGGATTTAGAATCTCAGTGGCTAGGAATGGAGCTGGTTGTTGATAGGTCTTTGGTGGGCGAATGCTTCTGTATAGGCTCTAACATATTTGGCCTTTGCTCGGCATTCAGTCAGCCGGCGTTGGCACTGTTTCAGGGGTTGGCAGTTCTTTAGGCAGAATGGCCACAACGGCCAAGATGACCACAGCAGCGGTAGCCAGAATGTAGAACAAAGTGTCAAAGCCCCAGTTCTTGTAGACAAAGGCGATCAGCGGCAGGGTCGCAGCTAATACTGTGAATCCCACTACATATCGCACTCCGAAAATGCGGGCGCGATAGGCGCCGCTTGCGGTTTTGCCAATCATGTAATCGTTGATCGGGATCTGTCCAAAGGCGCCTAGCATGAAACCCAGAGCAACCGCTAAAGCGACCGCGTCAGTCAGGCCGGGCATGGTTGCAAAAAAGATGATTTGTATGATCGCCACCGTCATGAACACCCGGCGTGGACCGTATTTATCCAGCATGCTGCCTACGACTAATTGGGCGATGGAGGCTATGGCGAAAACGATGAATGCCAAGAAGCCGATCACTGATGCCACTTCGCCCTGTCCAGATAGGGCGGTGTTACCGAACCATGTGGCGAGTTCCACAGCAAGACCTTCGAGCCGTTCAAGAAATATCTTGGGCAGGGCAAATGTGGTCGCTTGGAATATAAGGGAAGATACGGCTGTAGTTAGAAATATGATGATTGCTACCCGTAACAGTAAGGTGCGATAGGCTGCGGAAGGCGTTGCGGCTGTGCTAGCTATTGATTTAGCTTCTTTCTCAGCAGTGCGGATGCTGTGCCACCGCAAAGCCAAGTAGACAATTCCCATTGCAATGGAGAACAGGCCCGGCAAAATGAAGGCTAAGCGCCAGCCGCCGTTGTCTATCAAATAGCCAGTGATCAAGGCTGCGCTGGCGACGCCTAGGTTCCCCCAGACACCGTTAGTCGCGATGCGCATACCCGTGTTTTTCCATTTCATAGTGACAATTGCCAGCCCGACGGGATGGTAAATAGCCGCGAAGATACCAATCACGAACAACCCGAAGCCAATATGCAGGGGGTTTTGGGAAAAGCTAGTGGCAATAGCCGCCAAACCAATTCCTATGAAGAAGACGCACATCATGCCGTCCCGGCTCCATTTGTCGGCCAACCACCCAGCTGGTAGAGAAAATAGGCCAAAGGCGAAGAAACCCGGCGTCGCATAAGCCAATAATCCCGCATAGCCGACGCCCCATTCCTGGTACAGCACTAACGCTGCGACTGTTGCGAAGATCAAGGTGAACAAGTGGTCGAGAAAATGGCCGATGTTCAACAACAGGAAGTAGGATCGATCCCGGTTCATAGGTTTGCTGTCTCCAAATTAGTTAATTTTCTTCATTGAGCTTTATGCTTCGGCTGAATGCGTTGTCACGCCAATATCAATCAATTTCCAGCTAACTTGGATGCTAGGAAATTATGCAGAGATGGCCAGTTTAACACAACCGGCACTGTCCCTGACGATTTCTAAGGTTAGTCGCAACCCCTAGTCGTTATGTCCAAGGATTTGAAGCACGGCTTTGTTTTTCAAATGCATAACCATCAATACGTTTAGTTTTTGTATGCTGCCGCAGGAATTTTCACCCTCTTACCGAGGGCGAAGCCTGAATTGTGCCCCGCATCACTAATTAGCATAGATACTGAAGTCCCCATGCTTTCGCGCCTGCATTCGGAAAACTAATGGTACTGCCGCCATCAAAGATGGTGCGGAACCGAGGGTTTTTTATCTTAAATTAACTGAGATTGGGCAGAACTTCGTTTTTCAATAAGGACATGGACTGGTGCCAGGCGCCTTCAGGGTCCCATTCGTGGCCCATAGCTAAAAGTGTACCAAATTGCCCCACCTCCCCCTTCAGGTCATTTAGTTTCTGGGTAACCTCGTCGACGTTGCCGACAATGAATAGGTTATCGACCAGATATTCCATGGTTACGTCGCTATCCGCCATGTTTGGGTCGTTCTTCAACAGCTGTAGCATGCCCACTTTCGGTAGTAGGCGCAGAAAATAATCCTGGAAATCACGCGCCATGACCCCATCGAGGGCGTGCTTTCGTGCCTCAGCCGAGGTTTCTGCGACAAAAATTTCCCGAGCCACGCGCCAAGTGCTTAAATCGGCCTCGCGCCCTGCTTCCAGTGCGCCAGCGCGGATGGCATCCCAATGCGTCTTAAGCAACGTTGGTGGGATGAGGTTGATGGACATGGGGATCCAACCTCGGCTGCCAGCCATCTTTAGGGTGGTGGAGTGCGGTGATACGCCAGCAAGGGCAATTGGAGGATGGGGATCTTGGTAGGGACGGATATGAGCCCGCAGACCGATGTCGTTCTCAGTCTCAGGAATTGTGAATTCCCACCAGTCGCTGGTGTAGACCCCGGGTTTTGGATCCGACCAGAGCTGCAGGATGGTATCTAAGGAGGCGCGCGTATAGGCGGCATTGTCTACTGCCGCGTTGTCACCCCAATAACCAAACACTCGCATATCGCCGGGAAAGCTGCCCGTTCCGATACCCCAATTGAACCGGCCTTCGGCCATATGGTCCAATTGTGCAATGCGGCAGGCTAGGACAAATGGGTTGTGGTTCGGCATGCAACTGACACCGGTTCCCAGCTTAATTTGCTTTGTGCGCGCCAATGCCTGAGCGATGAATAACTCCGGCGAGGGAATATTCTCCCATTCCGAAGTGAAATGCTCCCCAATCCAGGCCTCGGAAAAGCCGAGTTCGTCCAGGGCGACGATCTGGTCCATGTCGGATTTCAGGGTTTCTGTGAAATTTGCGCCCTGCGGGTGCAAAGGCATGGTGAAAAAGCCAAGTTCCATAGTGAAGCTTCCCTATTTTGAGGGGTCAGACGCCGACCGACATCACAGACTGCCTGATTGCGCTACTCGTGACAAATCGTTCGGACTGTTAGTCTTTTTTCAGGTGAAGGCAAGATCCTCAGCGTAAAACCTAATAGGTCATAATAAATTTTGATAATCAAACTCTGGGCCGATTATTGCGTAGTAATTGGACGCCGCCGGTTTGGGCCTGGGTTAACCCGAAATTTTTTGAAAGCGGAGAAGGATGGGGACGTCGTGATTTAGTTCGCGAAGTCCGCTTTTATTGCCATATTTTGCCACCTTGTCGGCTATTGTCCTAGTTACTCTTGCGGTGAGCTTGCAGTTCTGGCCAAAGGGACAGACAAGTAGACAAAATAACTTGGTCTCAGAGCGGTAAATCGCCGACAATGCAGCCTCGTGGTCATAAAGCGAGGCGCAGCGAGTATGGGCACCGTGGAAACAGAGCCCGAGGGCTACGATGTCAAAGCCGTCGAGGCATGGGTCGCCAGCAATGTGAAGGGGCTGACACCGCCCCTG
>CAJWZI010000192.1 GCA_913049615.1 uncultured Alphaproteobacteria bacterium
GCGCGTCATCAACACTAATATGATGCCTAGTTGACTTTGGCACCAAATAACCGGCTTTTTTGGAAAGAGCGGCAATTATGAAAGATAAGCAAACTGTCATATTTGTGGCACGAGCGGACCTGCCCATTTCTCGTATTCAGCTTTCGGGCCAGCTTCTAAGCGAGGTGCGCTATTGGGCAGTTATTCGATGCTTAGCCGCGTCCGCCCCTGGTCCATTGGATCCATAACACACGCTTTTGGCCACAAGCGTCTTTCTTGCACAACTAATTAAAATGTCAGATTGGCAGAAGATATCGGACTTTGGAGCCCAGGCATTCCACAAATTGAATTACTGTTAAAGGCTATTCTGCCGAAAGCTGATCGGGCATTTCCGACTTGCTTTTTCTGAACCCAGGTAGCACGGAAATCTCCGACCCAATCTCGGGCGCGATGACCCCGATAGATATGACGTACTTGGCGGCATCTTCCACGGGCATGTCCAGAAAGATCAGGTCCCGCCGTGGCACCATGAGTAGAAAACCCGACGTGGGGTTCGGCGTGGTGGGGACATAGATATTGATCATTTCATCGTCCAAGCGTTGGGCCACTTCGCCTTCAGTTTCACCGGTCACAAAGGCGACTGTCCAGATACCGCGCCGGGGGTACTCCACCAATACTGCCTGCCGAAACGAATTAGACGACTGACTTAAAACTGTTTCCAAAATTTGCTTAAACGCGCCGTAGATGCTGCGCACCACCGGCATCCGGTTGACTAGGCGTTCACCGGTCCGCAAAAGGGTCCGACCAAAGATATTCGCCGTCAGAAAACCGACAAATGTCAAAATGACGACACTAATCAGCAATCCCAGCCCCGGCAGCGAGAAGGGTAAATAGTTCTCCGGATTATACTTGGCCGGCAACAGTGGTATTGCCTGGCTGTCCACCCAGTCGATGAATTGCCATGTCAGATAAATTGTCAACGCAATGGGCGCCGTAACAATGATACCGGTCAAAAAGTAATTTCGCAGACGGGTAAAAAATCCCGGCCGTTTGCCTGGCGCAATCAAAACGGGAGCGTCTTCCTTGCTCACTAAGGGCTCGGTCGGTTGATCTCGGTCTGATGGCGTTTCGGGCATCTGTATTTGCTATTCTCACAGATTAGCGTTCGCAGACTTCACTTAATGCCGAATGCCCCGGGAGTCCACCTTATTCGCCTTTACTGTTTATCTGCTGTATGTTGGCTACTCAGAAATTTAATTTGAACCGATTGAAGCTGATGCAGCGTACAGCACATCCTGCCTTGATTATCCTTCTTACGATTTTAGCAGTTTTTTTCCTATCGCAAAGGGCGCGCGCAGACTTCAATAGCGCTGTGGTTTCCTATGACTTGGGTAAATTCTACTCCGCGCGGAATGATTTCCTAGCCTTAGCCGAAATAGGCCATGCAGGCGCTGAATTCATGCTGGGCGTGATGCGGTTCTATGGCAAGGGTGTGCCACCCGACGACGCCTTGGCCGCAATCTGGTTCTACAAGGCAGCGATCAAGGGCAATCCTAACGGTCAGCTAGCTTTCGGCTCCTTGCACATCCGTGGCCTGGGCGTTCGCCAAAACCTAGTCAAGGCCTACGGCTGGCTGAGCGTGGCGGCAAACCAAGCCGTTCCTGGACTACAACAACAGGCTATTGCGCTTCGGGATGAGGCCGCGCGTTTGATGAATACCGACGAAATTGCCGATGCGATGCAATGGGCCAGCCGTTTCAAGGCGCGGTCGGCAGGCCTGACCCTAGAATAGAGTGGAGATTAGATTTTGAGGTTGCGAGACAAGGTTGCCATCGTTACAGGCGCGGGCGCAGGATTTGGAAGTGGTATCGCGCGACGTTTCGCGGAAGAAGGCGCCAAGGTCATCGTCAACGATATCGACGCCGCCGATGGCAAAAATGTCGTGGCGAGCATTCACAACGCTGGCGGATTCGCGATCCATGTGACTGCCGATGTGGCCTCCAGAAACGATATGGCGGCTTTAGTGGACGCGGCGGTGTCTGAATACGGCGGCCTCGATATCATGGTCAATAATGCTGGTGTGCCGCAACAAAACATGCCCATGACCGAGGTTTCGGAAGAGACGTTCGACCAAATTTTCGAAGTCAATGTAAAGAGCATCTATTGGTCAGCGTTGTATGCAATTCCAGAATTGCGCAAACGGGGTGGTGGGGCCTTCGTGAATACTTCTTCCACCGCCGCCTTGAGCCCGCGGCAGGGGCTGGTCTGGTATAACGGCTCAAAAGGCGCGGTGAATACGATCACCAAGGGTATGGCGGTCGAATTGGCGGCAGATAATATTCGCGTCAACGCCATTTGCCCCGTAGCCGGGGAAACCCAGATGCTGGCAGCGTTCGCCGGCGGCGAAGTTACCCCAGAAAAGCGGGAAATGTTCCTCAACACCATTCCTTTGGGCCGCTTAAGCAAGCCGTTAGATATCGCCAATGCGGCGCTGTTCCTAGCCTCTGATGAGGCCTCGATGATCACAGGCGTGTGCATGGAAGTGGACGGCGGCCGCTGTATCTAATTGAATTAAGTGCAATCGAATATCAGTAAAGAAATCTCATAGCCGCGTTGGGGGAGAGTGGTTATATTGCGGCCACTCGACGGGCGGGGATCGGGCTAAACGTATCTGGTAAGGAAGCCACCCAGTGCCGAAACGCACAGATATCAACAGCATCATGATCATCGGCGCCGGGCCAATTGTAATTGGCCAGGCCTGCGAATTCGACTATTCCGGGACGCAAGCTTGCAAAGCGCTAAGGGATGAAGGCTATCGAGTAATTTTGGTGAATTCCAATCCCGCTACCATCATGACAGACCCAGATTTCGCCGACGCGACCTATGTGGAGCCGATCACGCCGGAGATCGTGCGTAAGATTATAGCAAAGGAACGACCAGACGCAATTTTACCAACCATGGGTGGCCAGACCGCGTTGAATACGGCCATGGCGCTGCACGAAGACGGCACTTTGGAAGAATTCAACGTTGAACTGATTGGCGCCAAGCCCGACGCCATCAACATGGCGGAAGACCGCAATCTGTTCCGTGAGGCGATGATGAGGATCGGTCTGGAGACGCCTAATGCCGGCATTGCTCACAATTTAGGAGAGGCATGGGCGGCATTGGAAGTAGTTGGTCTGCCAGCAATCGTCCGCCCTTCTTTTACCCTCGGTGGAACGGGTGGCGGCATTGCGTACAACCGAGACGAATTCCAGGCAATCGTCACAGTGGGGCTGGATGCATCTCCCACCAGCGAGGTGTTAATCGAAGAATCGGTTTTGGGCTGGAAGGAATATGAAATGGAAGTGGTCCGTGATAATGCGGACAACTGCATCATAGTCTGTTCCATAGAAAATGTGGACCCTATGGGAGTTCACACGGGCGATAGCGTCACCGTGGCGCCAGCTCTGACATTGACAGACAAGGAATACCAAATACTACGTAATGCCTCGATCGCCTGCCTGCGGGAAATTGGTGTCGATACTGGAGGATCGAATGTCCAATTCGCCCTGAATCCAGAAAACGGCCGCTTTTTGGTGATTGAGATGAACCCGCGTGTTTCCCGTTCATCCGCCCTCGCTTCAAAAGCAACCGGTTTTCCGATCGCCAAAGTCGCAGCTCGACTGGCGGTGGGTTACATTCTTGACGAGTTGGACAATGACATCACGGGGGGTGTAATCCCTGCCTCGTTCGAACCCACAATCGACTATGTGGTTACTAAAATACCCCGCTTCACGTTCGAGAAATTCCCTTCGACGGAAGCGCTTTTAACCACGTCCATGAAATCAGTCGGTGAAGTCATGTCCGTGGGGCGCACATTCGCCGAAAGCCTACAGAAGGCCCTGCGTTCCATGGAAACCGGGCTTTCTGGTCTAGACGAGATACTCATCTCCGGCATCGATGAAGACAAGGTCGATACACTTCGAAAAGCACTGGGGCAGCCTGCTCCCGATCGGCTGTTGATAGTGGCACAATCCCTACGTCATGGACTAAGCGAGGCGGAAATAGCACGTATCACGCGCATCGATCCCTGGTTTGTGGCACAAATCGCCGACTTGATCGAGGCGGAACAAGACTTGTCAATCCACGGCCTGCCGCAACAGTCCCAAAATCTGCGTGTCCTGAAAGCTCAAGGTTTCTCTGATCAGCGCCTGGCGACACTGACTGGGCAAAGGCCGGCCGATGTAACCGCCGCCCGTCACGCCCTTGACGTTCACCCCGTCTACAAACGCATCGACACGTGCGCGGCAGAATTTGAAAGCCACACACCTTATATGTACTCCACGTACGAAGGACTTAACGAACTTTCGGAATGTGAGGCACAGCCCACCGAACGGGAAAAAGTGATCATTCTTGGCGGCGGCCCAAACCGCATCGGCCAAGGCATTGAGTTTGACTATTGTTGCGTACACGCGGTGATTGCCATGCGAGAAGCGGGATATGAGGCGATCATGGTCAATTGCAATCCGGAAACCGTTTCCACCGACTATGACATTTCTGACCGGCTGTATTTCGAGCCCCTGACTGCGGAAGATGTATTGGAGATTGTCGCCCTGGAGCAAAAAAAGGGCAGCCTGAAAGGTGTTATCGTCCAGTTCGGTGG
>CAJWZI010000193.1 GCA_913049615.1 uncultured Alphaproteobacteria bacterium
CACGCACCGCGGTCCAGGGGCCCGGCCCGCGAACCCCGGCACCTAACAAATTCCCTAACCCACAAGATCCGCGCTTCCGGCCCCTGGGTCACGGACCGCGGGCCATGGGTCAAGGATGTTGGCCAACAGGAGGCGCTGAGAACCTATCGGGATATCCCACTGTTCCCGGCTCTTGGCATCGGCATAGGTGCGATCATGCGGGATGGGGGCTAGAAGAGCGAAGCCATGGTGGCGCGCTATACGGAGCATCTGCAGGTGAAACAGGGTGCTTCAGCTATTCTGGCGGCTAAGCAGGCCCGGTTGTAGTCGTCTCCATTTGCCCAAACCCCTGGGCGACTTCGCTGCGAAATTGGCGCACTGACCTACAACCAACATATGCGGCAGCTTTATCTGCCGGGAATGCCTTTGCTTCCATGCTCGATCATTTCTCACGCTCGGAACTGGCCTGTCCGACAACGGACCAGGTGCGTCTTGCCGCTGGTTTTGGCGAGGCCCTAGAACGCCTGCGCGTCGAATTGGATGAACCAGCATACCTCAGCTACGCGTGCGAGGCTGGGTGTTATTCTTTCTGGAAGGGGACGACGTATTTTTCTTGCATCCCTGGCTGGTCATTTCGGTCTGTTAAGAGCCACCCGAATGGAGTGGCAGCTTAGAATTTCACTACTTCACCGTCACTAAACAACAGCTTGTCCATATCCACGCTAACGTCAACGTGCTGGGTTGTCAGGCTCCCCCGGGCTGCTACAACTAGCGCCATGCCGCCTCCCGCCGATATCGCAGCCGACGCAACCCGGCGTTCAGGGCCTTCACTGCTGCTGCCCTTCACCATCGGACATTTCGCCAATGACTGGGCGCCCACGGCGGTATGGCTGATCGTGCCGGCGATGGCTGTCACCATGAACCTATCGCCCGCCGAGGTAGGCCTGCTGTTCACCATTCACAGCACCGGCTCGGCACTCGCCTTCCTGCCCGCCGGCGTGCTGGCGGATCGGGTGGCGAATCGCGGCCGGCTTCTGCAGATAACCTTCTGGTGGGTCGCTGTTGGATACGCCCTCGCCGCCTTTGCGCCCGGGTACTGGTCATTCGCCCTGTTACTGGCCTTGGCCGGTGCAGGCGATGCGATGTGGCATCCCATCGCCACCGGTGTTCTGGTGCAACAAGCGCCGGAAAACCGCGCCCAGGCCCTCGGCATCCATGCCATTGGCGGCTCACTGGCCGCGGTTCTGGCGCCCTTGAGCGTTGGATTTCTACTGCTATTCATGGATTGGCGCCATGCTCTTCTCATTACGGTCATCCCCGCGGCCATCATGGGGCTGGTCTTCCTGCGCATTGCCAAGCATGTGCCGCCGGCAGCCCAAAGCGCACTGTCTCCAGTTGACGCGATCGCCTTGTGGCGGGCTTGGATGCGGCCCGCCGGACTCGCCCTGATTGTAATGATCTGCGCCTACAGCATGACCATGATCGCGCTGCTCGCCATGACGCCCCTGTTCCTGCAAACCGTCCACGGGCTGTCGCCACTGGTCACCGGCATGGCCTTTTCTTTGATGCTGCTCTTCGGCGCCCTGCTTCAGCCCTTGATAGGTAAATTTTCCGACCAGATCGGACGGCGGCCCGTGGTCGTCACCGGCAATCTCATAGCCATGGTCGCCGCCGTCGCCATAGCCCTGGCAAGCGGGCCGGGGTTCGCCATCGCGGCCATGGTGGTCACCGCCACGGCCCTGGTCGCCATCCGTTCCGTCGTGCTTGCCTCGGCGGTGGATTATTCCGGCAAGCGAGAAGCGACCACCCTGGGATTCACCTACGCCGTCATGGACGGGGTTGGGGCGCTGGGCGCAGTCGCCGCCGGTGCGCTCGGCAACGTCGATCTGCGTTACGCGTTCATCCTGGCGGGGTGTCTCTGTGCCTTCACCGTGGTCATGGCTTTCGTGGCGCCATATACCAAGGAGCAGGAATAATGGCTCGCTCGGAACCCAAAACACTTGAACGAATTGCCGTCCGAGTGGATATGGCCGTAATAGTTCCCAGTCGGTTTGGATGCGGATCCCGTTATGGTTGTGTTGCCTTCACGCCGCTTCGGTTTCGACGCCCTTGGCACTGAGCTAAATGGTAAGCGCATCACGTAGCGGCCCGCGGAGGGCGGTTATCTACCGCCTCGCGCCCTCCCCAACCACGACGAAGGGCGCCCAGAAGGCGGGATGGGCCCAATGGGGGTTATTGTCATTGGCCGCGAGCTTGAACATGGAACGGCGGAGGGCTTCCGAGCGACCCATTGCGGGGTTGGTTTTTAGGGCTTCAAACATACCGCGCGTCAGTTCCGTCGCAGACTGGCTCTCCACCGGCCAGTGCGAGACCAGTAGAGCCCGGCTGCCGGCATAGAAGAATGCCTTAGCCAGGCCCGATAGACCCTCCGCACCAGCGCTCTCGGCATGGGCCGTGTTACAGGCGCTGAGAATGACCCATTCCGCATTGAGCTTTAGTTGCGCGATCTCACTGGCCGTATTGGGTTTATACGTTTATTCGGCTACGACAGAAACCTTATAGATCCGATGGAAATGCGAAGGGTGGCATGTTGTCGCGGCTCGAAGAACAGCGAAATTTACTGATTTTCGCCAACCGACTCTGCAACCGTGGTAGGTGGGCGTGCAAAAAACACCAGCCCGGCGGCAATGATGGCGAATATCGTGAACAGGCTTAACGACGCATTGTAATCGTTTGTCCAGTCGCGCAAGAACCCCGCAATAAGGGGGCCCGACGCCTGGGCCAGGACCTGGACCGGTAAGGTCACGCCGCGAATGGCGCCGTAATTTTCCCGTCCGTAATATTCCGCCCAGATGACCGGCAACAACGTTAAAATGCCGGCTATGCCGAAGCCGAACAGGCTCGTCGCCACAAACGCCTGCCAACCGGAAGCTACCATCAGCAAAATGATGGCGCTCATCGACGCCGCGATGGCACCAATACACAATCCGATCCGGGCGCTGTATCGCCGCGCGAACAACCCGAAGGCGACCCCGGCAACCGCGCCGACAATTGATTGACTGCTGACGGCGCTGACGGCGACCAGCGGCGATAATCCGCGTTCGACCAGATGGGGAATCTGGTGCAGGCTGATCCCGGCCTGGACGGGAAAGATAAAGACCGTGAAACCCATGATAAACCAAAGCGCGGGTGTTCTCAGGGCTTCTGCCCGCGTGAAGCTCGGTTCGTTGATCGACGCGGCGGCGCGTCCCGGTTCAACGGGGGGGCGCGCGGATTTCGGGTCGGGCGTCAGGCCAATATCTTCAGGACGACGCGTGAGCAGCAGCAGGTTCGGCGCGACCCCAATGGTTAAAACCAGAATCGCTATGGTAAACCAACCGTTGCGCCAATCGCCGTTGCTCATTGCGGTGAAGGCGATTACGGGCATCATCGCGAGGCTGATGGAGAGGATGACATTGATATACGACATCGCCTGTCCGCGTAGACGCACGAACCACTGCGCCACCGCGCTGGAGATTCCGATATCGAACGGGCTCGCAAACGTCATTCGCGCGATACAAAAGGCGACGTAGAACCAGATCAGGGAATTCGTCTGGGACAGCGCCAGGGCGGCCCCGCCCAGCACCAGCGCCGCGACTGATAAAATCATGCCCGATCCGCGCCGGTCCGCCAGAACGCCAATGGCCGGTGCGGTCAACGCCGCCAGAAGTCCGCCAAGGGAAACCGCGCCTGAAAATTCGGCGCGCGACCAGCCAAATTCGTCCGTCATGGGCGTGACAAATACCGACAAGGTGGCGACCGCAGCGCCTTGCCGGACGAAGGCGGCGCATCCGGCGCATCCGACAATGACCCATCCATAGAAAAACGGTAGTTGCCGCGACAAGTTATAGGCCGTTTTTGTCGGTAAGGTCATGGGGACACGGTGGTCAATGATGTAGCCTCAGCGTATTTACCCTGAGCGGCGAATTCTTTGTATTGTTTAATCGCCGCCATCAATTCATTCGACTGCGCCCACACTGGCCCCGACCATGTCAGCACCAGGGCCGTGATGAGTGCCAGAAAGCAGCGGGTTATGCTGTGGTGGGTCGGCATGCGTCGAGTTTAACGCAAACCGGCCCCCTGTGAGAGGGGGCCAGCAAGGTTCGTCCTTTAGTGTAATTCGATTAGCAGTAGGTGAACTGGCCAATCCGGGTGCAGGAAAAAGATTGCCCAGTTGAAGGATTGTTCCAGTAGCTAAAATTCCCAATCCTATTTCCTGTCCAACCAGCATTAGCGGTCGAAGCCACAGCTAGGCCACCGACCATGAGTGCGAGTGTAAAAGCGATTACCTTCATTTTTGGTCTCCTTTGGCATCTGAATTAAGCGCACCATTGCGCTCTCACCAAGAAAACGAACCTGAATGGGGTTTTATTCCCGGGCAATCGCTTTTAATTTTCCCGCATTCTCTCTAACGACAACGAACGGTGCAGCAATGGGTGCGCATCTGGGAGTAATCTATTACGGTTTCGTCCAGTCCATACGGGATAGAAAATTGGAAAAGGTACATTGCCTTGCCCACAGACTTTCATGATCTGGAAAAGGCTTTAAAGCGCGTCAGGGCGGGAAGTCTGACAGGGCTTTACATTTCGCTAATTGATTCAGAGG
>CAJWZI010000194.1 GCA_913049615.1 uncultured Alphaproteobacteria bacterium
GTCCGGCCCGTGGAAAAACGAATTGCCTAAACATACCAGGATAGAGTTTGCCGCCCGAATGACGATGGCAGCAAAGCCTCCAAATGTTTAGCCACCGTGAGGCTAAGGGCCTAAATTATCACTTCCGATCAATGGAAAAATTTTACCGGGCTGCAGCTCCTCGGATTTTCGGCCGCAATTCATATAGTGGGGAAGGGATTTCTGTTAAAGCATGAATGGCCAAAACGTTGCGCGCAGATTTCTATTTCAGACCACTTTCAAATTGATCAAACTTTCTGCCGTGTCGCGAATACTTTCATCCATGGGTCGGGTCTGCCATCCTAGATCACGACGGATTGCACTGCTGTCGTAATTCTTTTGTTGGCCCAATTCCGGAACAATGCGACGCACAGCCTTATCGAATAGAGCTACAAATCGGACCAAAAAATTAGGCACGCCCCGGGTAGGCACAGTGTACCCCCTGGGTCCGAATTCCCGGTTCAACTGCTCAGCAACCTCCTCCAGCCAACGGAATTCCGTATTGGCGATGTAGCGTTGACCCGGCGCCTCGGGCGCCGTCATGGCAGCCACATGGGCTATCGCCACGTCACGCACGTCAACGAGACCAATGCCAAATTTGGGGCTTCCCGGTACTTCACGAGCCAAATATTTACGCACCACCTCAATAGAAGCACTACCGTCCGGGTCAATTAGTGGGCCGACTACCAGGGAGGGATTTATAGTAACAAATTCAAACGCCTCATCTTTTGGCAGACTGGCGACAAAATCCCAGGCGGACCGCTCCGCAATGGTTTTTGAAGATGCGTAAGCCCCAATTTCAGGCTTCACAATGCTCCAGTCATCCTCGGAAAATTCCGTCTTGCCATCGTGCCCGTAACCGATGGCCGCCACAGATGACGTCATCACGACCCGCTTAACGCCCGCGCGAGAGGCCGCTCCCAGGGCCCGCAACGCGCCATCGCGGGCGGGAATAATCAGATCATCGTGGTCCTTGGGTTCCGCAATTGGCAGGGGTGACGCCGTATGAATTAAAAATTCACAACCAGCGAGTGCCTCGTCCCAGCCGTCATCCGAAAGCAAGTTGCATTCAGAAAAGCTCAAATTAGTCGTGTCAGTATGCCGGTTCAGGGCGTTGCGAATTTTCTCGCCTCGCGCCATATCGCGCAAGGTGCCCCGGACGGCATAACCCTCGTCAAGTAAGTGTGCAATCACATGCAGAGCAATGTATCCAGACGCACCCGTGACTGCGACGAGCTCCTGCCCAGCCATTAACTAACCCTGATCGGTTAGAGCGGCAACAATCTGGTCCACATGTTCTGCTGCCAGTTGATGTAGTTCATCATCGGTACGGTCCTGGATGGGATGCGGCACCCAAATATAAGCAGGGTCGAAGCCCAGAGCGTCTGCTTGCACTGCCGCCGCTTCAACAAATTCAGTCGTTGCAACGCCAACAGTTGGAATTCCGCGCTTTTCCAGGTTCAGCATGTCATGCGTACAGCACGACGTGCAGCTGCCTCAATCGGCCAAGCCTTCGACGACGACATCCACCTCCTCGACGATTGCCTTTTCAATTTCCTTGGGTGCCGTGCGGGCTACTGTCGGTTTGCGGTAGCGTTTCACCGCAATCCCGCGCCCTTCCAGAAGTGTTGCGACTTCTTCGACGAAGACGTCGCCCCTAACTTTGGATATGTCGAGGACCCCAACGGTAAGACCGTCTAGGGACATGGGGCGGGCCATACGAGGCAGCGATACTGCTTCCCGTTCGCCCGTAGGATCCAATAAGCTATCCAAACTCATGTCTTAATCTCCTTTGTCACAGGTCGGCTCGATACAGGCACGCCCGGCGTCCAGCCCGCAATGATACCAGAAAATTTGCCCGCTCCACCACCCGCGCGTACGATCAGTAGGCCCGACGGCAGAAGCTTCGACACCATCTGACCCGCGAGTTCGGGCTTAACGCCTTCCGCCATGCCGTGCGCACCGCGCATGACAGCCTCCGCAGGCAGCTGCATACGATCCATAAGTTCGCCGTGAAGACGCGCCTTGTCCCAACCACCTTCAATGAGAGTGCGTTCATGCTCAGGGCAGACCACCAGCAGACAGTCAGGACCGGGAATTTTGTGAATGTTATCAACCGCATGCAAACTTGTGGCCAAGGTTTGCACAAGTTCTTCAGGCGAACGGGCCTTGTCATCAATCACGCCTTGTAGGCCATAGCCCGCAAAGACGGTGACGGCATTTGTGCCAGCCGGAAGGCCACGATCTATTGTCAACGGTTCCCAAGAGGAACCTTCTTCGTCTTCGCAAAAGCAATAACTCAACTTGCCAGGATTACCCAAAGTAGCCCGGTCCACGCCCTGAGGCTTGCCACCGCCGATATTTCTTATGGCCAATTGCACAGCGCGGCCAATTGTGGCGTTGGCGCGGTTACCTTGGCCCAGGGCATTTCCCTTGCCGTTCATACCGATGTGTTGGGCAATGGGACCATTTACGATGACCACGGGGCCAACAAACCGCGTGGTCGCAAGGGTGCCATGTAGGCAATAATCCTCATCTAAAACTGCCTCGATCGCCGCCAGCACAACAGGTAAATACTCAGGTCGGCAACCGGCCATAACCGCGTTGATGGCAACTTTTTCTACCGTACAGACGTCCAGGTTCGAGGGCATCAGGCCCAAATTCTCATCTGCGGAACGTGTCGTCCCTTCCAACATTGCCATCACTCTGGATTGTGTCGGAGGAACTACGGGCAAGCCATCACTCCAGCCCCTTTCGAAACACACTTCGATAGCATCTTGATTTTCGCCCAGAGGGATCAGACGGGAGTTCATAGGCGTATCCCCATGACGAATCCGCAGTTCAGCGAGATGGCCCTGTTCCTGGTTCAGGGCGCCGCAACCCGGCTTGAAGTCGGGGAGGTCTGCGCCCAAGCCGGTGGTCGCAGTAATATTTTCCCACGCAGTGCGATCCCAACCGTAAGTACGGTCAATCTCCTTTCCGTCTTCAAACCGGACTAATGTCGGTACGATTTCGATATCCAAGGTATAGGAAACGTCCAGCGTCGTGTCATCGGCGACACCATCAACGCCATCCGGAAATTTTGGATCGTCCTGGGAATAGATTTTCAAATCATTTGTCTGCAAAATTTCCTGCAGTACTGGCGTCACCATGACGCAAGTGGGACAATCCCGTTTGACGATGGCAATCAACCCATTCTTTTGCATGCCATGGCATCCTTTCACAGACTAAAATACCCTACACCGACCAGTTCTTATAGTTAGCCATGCGCGCGAAGAATTATGCTAAATCCCTTGGGACTAAGGCCGAAGCGACTTCCCGCTACTGGTTGCAAAACCTTCCATAGGTTCCGCATGAATATGCAGCATGGAGCTAAAATTAATACTTATTGTGGCTGTAAACGTCAGGTTCTATGGATCGCGGCCACCCATACTCTGTAATTTATCGTTCATGCGGCGCATGCCTTTCAACCAGCGCTCCAAATCATTCGTTTTATAGTTCATCCAGGTCTGAGCGATTTCATCGGTGAGGATCAGGAACCGCTCCTCTTCAACCGCAGTTGCCACTTGTTCCGCCACCTCCTCTGGTTCCTTAATTGGCCCCGCAGCAGTCCTGGCGAAGGGTTTATCGGTATCACCAAGCATGGGTGTACGCACGCCCAGGGGGGCGAGTAACGAGACCCGTATACCTTCATGATGATGGGTTACCGAGAGATACTCTGCCAAGCCGACCACAGCATGTTTCGAAACGGTATACGGCAGATTACCGTGGGACATAAGTATACCGGCCATGGAAGCGGTATGCAGCAGGTAGCCAGTCCCTCGTTCGATCATGCCAGGCAGTACGGCACGTACAGCGTAGACATGGGCCATGACGTTGACCTGCCATTGATCCTGCCAAACCGACAGATCCGTATTGAGGATCTCCCGGCCGGAATTGATGCCCGCGTTATTAAAAAAAATATCAATTGGGCCGTAAGTCTTTTCTGCCGCATCGACTAGAGCATTGACCTCCCCATCGTCGCCGACATTACAGGCAACGCCCAATCCGCCGAACTCCGCTGCGACCGCCTTGGCACCTTCGCCATTCAAGTCCGCAACCACAACCTTGGCACCCCGTTCTGAAAAATTGCGGCAGCACGCAGCCCCAATTCCAGACGCACCACCCGTGACGACGGCTACCTTGTCTTGAAATTGCATTTGTTTATCTACCTTATTTTCTACAAGCCAAGAACCGCACACCCTCGTCGCCGACCTGTTCAGCGTGAGGTACATTTGCATCCAAAGCGAAGACATCGCCAGCCCGGCAGGTTACCGTACGGTCCTCCATCGTTATCGTTATTTTCCCGTTCAGGACCAGCACAGAGGCGCCGAATTCGTGTGTATGGGTAGGTTCGCAATGATTAGGTACAAAATGCCGGACGGTAACGTCGCCATACCCGTCTTGTATCATCTTCTCACGAAATTTTACTTCATCCACCACCCTGGCTCCCCTTGTATCCTTTGTGATCTATAGCCTAACCTGCGATTCCTGAGTAGACAATCAAATGGGGAAGCGACTATGAAATTTGGCCTGAGCATGCCGATCAGAGGCCCACT
>CAJWZI010000195.1 GCA_913049615.1 uncultured Alphaproteobacteria bacterium
ATTCTGGAAATTGAGCATTTCATCTTCGCTGGGGGTTGCGCCGGTAATCTAAGGGCCTTAGTTGCTGGCGGCGGCACCGGCGACGGTACCATCATGTTGGCGCAACAATTGGCGGATCGTGGCGCGGGCACCGTGACCTATTTGGATATGTCCGCCGCTTCCCTCGCTATTGCTCAGGCGCGGGCCAAGGCGCGCGGATTGAAAAACATCACGTTCCATCAAGGTTCTCTGCTCGATTTACCTGGAAAGGGTTGGCAGGCATTCGACTATATCGACTGCTGTGGCGTCCTACATCACTTGTCCCAACCTGGCGAAGGTCTGGCCACGCTGGTATCGGTGTTGGCACCGGGCGGAGGCCTCGGCTTGATGTTGTACGGCGAGTTGGGTCGGATTGGCGTGTATCCTATGCAACGCGCCATTGCCAGGTTGGCGGGTCAAGGTTCGGTGGAGGAACGTCTAGCTTTTGGACGACATTTAATCAGCGCCATGCCCGCCAGTAATTGGCTAAAGCGCAATGAATATCTGGCCGATCATTTGGCTGGTGGCGATGCCGGATTTAGTGATCTTTTGCTACACAACCGCGATCGAGCCTATCTTGTCGGTGAGGCGTTGGATCTGCTGAACGGCGCAGGTTTGCGAGCGACCGGATTTTTGCCATTAGGTGCCTACGATCCGGTGCAATATTTGGACGACGGTCAGTTGGTCGAGCGAGCTAGTTCTTTGCCCCAGGCGGAACGATGGGCTCTGGCAGAAGAACTGAGCGGGGCGCTGAAGACCCATGTTTTTTACGCCGTTCGTCATGATGATGTCCGGCGCGGCGCGCCGGCGGCAATGACCCCCGAACTGGTGCCGGCATTGCGCGATATGGATCCGAAAAGATTGGCTGCTGGTCTTTCACAATCGCCTCGCCTGACGGCCACTCTTGGTGGTGTGGAGCGCACATTTCAGGTGCCCGGGGGCGCAGCAGATATGATTGCCCTGATCGATGGCCGACGAACATTAAGACAAATTCATGGCCGGCTGCGGGCCAAGGGCGCAAAATTAAATTGGGCTGAATTTCTGGAACGGTTCTCGGCCATTTATGACGTTTTGCACCCCCTCAACATTATTTTGTTCGCGGGTGCCGTGTTAGATTAGAGTAAAATGTATACCAACGGTCATTTCGAAATTGCCTTGAGCCTGGTGCCTTCGCCCCTTTGGCTGATCGTCACCCTCCACCGGAAACATCGGGTGGGAGCCAACCTACTAGGCTTGCAAGAATTTATGGACATCCAAATTGCATCGAATTCTGGGGCAGCAGCAGCCTTATCCGTCCATGGGCACCTATTTTTGCATATGGGCTCTGGTGCCAAAACTTTCACGTCCGTACAAATTGGTGCCGAGAAAGATAGCAAAGATCCCTGAATGGAAGACGACGGCGATGGCAAAGACTAGGCCCCAACCGGACTTTGCGTTCGAGGCGGTGGCGCGCGCCCGGGGTCTAGATCCGGTCTGTGGAATTGACGAGGCGGGCCGGGGACCGTGGGCCGGACCGGTCGTAGCGGCGGCGGTGATACTAACACCAGGACAAATTCCTATGGGTCTTGCCGATTCCAAGGTACTCAGCAGGCAGTGTCGTGACGCCTTATATGGCCAGATCATGTCCAACGCCTTGGTCGGTATTGGCAGTGCAGACGTGGTGGAGATTGATGAACTGAATATTCTGGCGGCGACCATGCTGGCCATGCACCGTGCCGTAGCAAAGTTGGACCCGGCACCGCGCCATGCCCTGGTGGATGGTAACCGGGCTCCTGATCTGCCATGTGGCGTCGAATGTTTAGTCAAGGGTGATGGCCGCTGTCTGTCGATTGCAGCAGCCTCCATCATCGCCAAAGTGACTCGGGATCGGGCGATGATGGTCTTGGCGAAACAATATCCAGGCTTTGGATGGGAGCGAAATGCTGGTTACGGCACCGCAGAACACCGGGACGGTTTGGCCCGATTGGGTCCGAACGAAATGCACAGGAGCAGCTTTACACCTATCCAAAAGCTACTGAGAGATCCCGTAAGCGGCTGACTTCACACAAAAATACAAGTTGACGTGTGAATCGCGCTCTATCAGGATGCGCCGCCGTCATGAGCAAGCAGTGCAAATTAGAACGCAATAGCATTCACCTGGGCGACAGCCTCCAGGTGATGGCCGTCATGCCTGACGCTAGCGTCGATATGGTTTTCGCCGATCCGCCATACAATTTACAGTTAAGCGGCGATCTGCACCGCCCCAATAACAGCCGCGTTGCTGGCGTTGACAACGCCTGGGACCGTTTCAAGGATTTTGCCAGCTATGACACCTTTACGAATGCTTGGTTGGCAGAAGTACATCGCGTGCTTAAGCCCAAAGGCAGCTTGTGGGTAATCGGTAGCTATCATAACATTTTTCGTGTCGGCGCTATACTGCAGGACCTCGGCTTCTGGATCCTGAATGACATCATTTGGCGCAAGACAAATCCCATGCCTAATTTCCGCGGCAAACGTTTTACCAACGCCCACGAAACCATGATCTGGTGCACGCCGTCCCCTAATGGCCGGGGCTATACCTTCAACTACGAAGCCATGAAGGCTTTAAACGAGGACCTGCAAATGCGCAGTGACTGGCATTTGCCGATTTGCACGGGTGGCGAAAGATTGAAGAAGAATGGCGAAAAGGCCCATCCGACGCAAAAGCCGGAAGCTTTGTTGCACAGAATTCTTCTCTCCAGCACGAACCCTGGCGATCTTGTGCTTGATCCATTTTTCGGCACCGGCACCACGGGCGCCGTCGCCAAGCATCTTGGCCGGGATTTCATTGGTATCGACGCCGAACCGGGTTATGTGGAGCTTGCCCGCAATCGCATCGCCGCCATAGAGCGTTTAGGTGCGGAAGACCTGGATGTCACGCCGTCAAAACGGACACTGCAGCGCATACCCTTCGGTTGGCTGGTAGAACGGGGTATGCTGAGACCTGGCTCACAACTTTACGATGCGCGGCGGCGGTATGCCGCCTCTGTACGGGCCGACGGCAGTCTAGTCGCCAACCGCACGCGTGGTTCTATTCACCAGGTCGCTGCCGCCGTTCAGGGTTCGCCCGCGTGCAATGGCTGGACATTTTGGTGCTTCGAGGAAAAGGGCAAATTGTTTCCCATCGACATGCTGCGCCAAAAGCTCCGGGCCGAGTTGAATTAATTACAGAGCCTTTCGCAAAACCTTTTTCATCACCGTCGGCAAAGCAAGGTCGCCGAGGGCGTCGGCTGGTTGCCAGACTTCGTCTGCCTGCGCTGCTCGCCACCCTGAGCCAGTCATAATGGTCAATTCCAGGCCAAAGTGCGTGAACGTGTGCATCACATTTTCTGACATCTTCCGCCATTGGATTTCAAGGGGAGCGTGAATGGCTATTTGGTTCTGGCGCCATCGGTTATCCCGCCATGGCGTCGAAGGGACTTCCATCATCCCACCCAGCAAACCCTCCTCAGGTCGACGGCGCAGCAAAATCCGGCCTTGATCATCCAACAGGCAAAAGGCAACGCCGTATCGGGTTGGTCGTTCTACTTTGGGCCCACGGCGGGGCAGTTCTGCAGCAATTCCCTGCTTCAACCCGCGGCAGTCGGCATTCAAAGGGCAGTGGTCACAATGGGGTGCGCGTGACAGACAAATGGTGGCGCCTAAGTCCATCAACGCTTGAGCGTGATCGCCCGCCCCCTGGTCCGGCGTCAAGCTTCCAGCAAGCTTGCGCAGGCGGGGTTTTGCAGCCGGCAGAAAATCTTCAACGGCGAACAGACGAGACATGACCCGTTCGATATTTCCGTCTACCGGTGAAGTCTTGCGGCCAAACGCAATGGCCGCTATTGCAGCGGCTGTATAAGGGCCGATTCCTGGCAACTGAAGCAGGCCGTCTTCCGTATCCGGAAAGATGCCGCCAAATTCGTTTGATACCAATTTAGCGCATTTGTACATATTGCGGGCGCGGGCGTAATAACCCAGCCCTTGCCAAGCATGCAGCACCTGATCCAGGTTTGCCTTGGCTAAATCCCTAACCGTGGGCCACTTCGTTAGGAAGAAGCGGTAGTAGGGAATTACGGTCTTCACCACGGTCTGTTGCAGCATGATTTCTGATAGCCAGACGCTATATGGATCCGCTAACTCACCCGGCGGGGCCCGCCACGGCAGCCTGCGGTGGTGACGTTCGTACCAATGCAACAGGTTTTTTGTACTGGGCCCGGTCAATCTTCACCGATAATTTTTTATGGCAGTTGATGTGCTTGCAGGATGACGTCTGCGTAATTCTATCGCAAGATGTCCGTCATGAATCAACGCCGCTTCAGCAATAAACCTATCCCCGCCGGCAGCGTTGTGCGCCGAGCTGCGGCCAACGCCCTGCGGCGGCGCGGATTTGGCGAGTGGGATGTCCTCGCACGCTGGCCCGATATCGTGGGTCCGGGGTTGGCCGCCTTGACAGTCCCGGAAAAGCTGCAACAGCGGCGCGGCGATGTAGCTGGCGCCATCCTGCACATTCGCGTCGACGGCTCGGCCGCGTTGGAGCTGCAACACAAATCGCCGGTGGTTTTGGAACGGATAAATGCCTTCTATGG
>CAJWZI010000196.1 GCA_913049615.1 uncultured Alphaproteobacteria bacterium
ATTTTGCAAACAGTGGTGCTCCAAACTAACTGAAGCATTCGACAAAGAGACCGCGTCTCTGTGTCCTACCCTTAAACCGATGTTTCAGTAATTGATCTGTGACCGATTGAGCAAATTTGTCGACGAAATTCCGCCTGCCAGTGAAAAATCGGCCTGCAAATGAATGACGTCTCAGCGTAGGATAGGTGCTTGGTAGAACAGCAAGGAACGAGGATGCCTCGATATGGAACATCGCAATCTCGGGCACTCTGGCCTGCAGGTCTCTCTGGTAGGTCTCGGCTGCAACAACTTTGGTGGTCGGCTTGACCTCGAAGCCACTCAAGCCGTCGTCCACAAAGCGCTGGACGCTGGCATCACGCTATTTGACACCGCCGACGTGTATGGCAACCGTGGTGGCTCGGAGGAGCAACTGGGAAAAATCTTGGGAGAACGCCGAAAGGATATCGTGCTGGCCACCAAGTTTGGTATGCGGATGGATGATGAGGGCGTGAAGAAGGGGGCATCCCGACGCTACATCATGGCCGCTATGGAGGACAGTCTGAAGCGCCTGCAGACTGACTGGATCGACCTGTACCAGCTCCACACCCCCGATCCTCTGACCCCTATCGAGGAGACGCTGAGAGCGCTTGAAGAACTGGTAGCCCAGGGTAAGGTCCGCTACATCGGCTGCTCCAACCTGGTAGCCTGGCAGGTGGTAGAAGCACACTGGACAGCGGAGCTTGACCGCATCGGCCGCTTCGTAGCCTGTCAGGACGAGTACAACCTGTTAAACCGCTCCATCGAAGCTGACCTTTCTCCGGTAATGGCAAAATACGGCCTTGGCCTCCTGCCCTATTTTCCGCTCGCCAGCGGTTTATTAACAGCTAAGTACAAGCGCGATGTCATGCCCGAAGGTGCCAGGCTGACAGAGAACCCGACTTTCGCCAACCGCGTGTACATGACGGAAGAGAACTGGGCCATCGTCGAGAAACTGGAGGCCTTCGCGGCCAAGCGCGGCCGCAACCTTCTGGAACTCGCCTTCTGCTGGCTAGCAGCCCAGGCCCCAACGGCGAGCATCATCGCCGGTGCCACACGACCAGAGCAGATAGAGGCCAACGTCGCTGCCGTCAGCTGGGAATTGAGCGCGGAAGAGATCGCTGAAATTGACCAGATCACCACAAAATAAACTAGATGTGGAAGAGAGATACGATCGGGGGGCGGCCGTCCTCTACCGGGAAGGCCGGCCTCATGGGCGGAAAGCGGGCATTACCGTGTTAGCGATCATTTGCAAGTTAGTATCGATATAGTCTTCTGGACAGACCGACGGAGCGATAACCAGGCTGGCTCCGGCATCAACATATTCGCGCAAGCGTGCCTGGCAGCGATCGGGATCACCGGCCAGGGCGTATTTGTGTACCAATTGGCTGAAGTCCTGGGAGTACTGTACGCTAAGCTGGTCGGCGGCGTATTTTACCGCCGTGTCGTTGTCTTCGTGTACAGCAGTGAAGATGAAGAGGCCGAACGAAAAATCTAACATATCGCGGCCGATCTCTTCGCCATGAGCGCGTATATTCTCGATACTCTTAGCCAGCTGTTCTGGTGTATACATGTAGGGTAGCCAACCGTCGGCGTATTTCGCCGCACGCCGCATCGCCGCGTCCGAACGGCCGGAGACCCAAATCGGCGGACGCGGCTTCTGGATTGGCAACGGCTTCAGACTGAAATTGTCCAACTTGGTATAGCGGCCGTCATAGGTGACATTGGTGCCGGTCCAAGTTTGGGTCACCACCTCCAGGGCATCGTCTGTGCGAGAGCCGCGCTGATTGACGGGGACGTTGCAGGCCTCGAACTCGTTGGCGAACTCGCCACCAACACCGACGCCCATGATGTAACGGCCGCCGGAGGCAACATCGAGCGCTGCGCCCATCTTGGCCAGCAGGGCCGCTGGATACAGTGGTACCAGCGTGATTGTACTCATCAATTTAACCCGCGTCGTTGCCCCGGCTGCGACTGACAGCGAAACAAAGCCGTTGGCGGTGTCACCGTAAAAGCTGACATGTTCACCACAGCCGATAATATCGAAACCAAGTTGCTCAATCCGCCGCGCCGAGACAGCAACGTCGTAGGGCGACCGCAGCGCCGTGCCAAATTCCACTCTCTTTTCCGACATTCCATTCCTCCGCAGTGTTAGCGATTCAATTTGTAGAAAAGCCTAAAATTCGTGTGCCAGCCGGCACCGTTTCGTCCCGGCGGAGTTCGTTCCGATTGAGAGAGGATATTGTAACAGAGATCAATGCCTCATTGGAATTAGCGGCCGAGTTGACTGCCTCACCAAGTTCAAGGTAGCCCGTCACGTTAGAATTGGGCACCACCGCTTTCACGATTTATCTCCATAAGCTGGTATTGCCCTGATGCATTTCAAGCACACAGCTTCACCACCAAGATTGTAAAAAAGCGTGCGTATGGTGCATAAACCTCTTCACAAAACGAGCTGGCACCCTGGATTGAAGATGCCGCGTGAGTTAAACCGGCTTCCGGGTAAACTTCCGCGTATGAAAATAAAACGGGGGCGTCGGCAAGCGCCGACGCCCCCAAGGTTAGAGTCTTGAAAATCCGTATCAGTCAGATTCTAGTGCACTCTTGATATTTTACTCGCTACCATACTTGGCGACTTCATCGGCAAGGGTGGCGTTCTCATGTTTGATCTGCCAGACATGCCAGCCCAACCACAAGACGATGCCTATGACTGCCATCACCACTTCCAAGCCCTGCATAGGGTAGATGGCGCCTACATCTTTCAGATCCACGGCCCAATTCCCCATATCGGTCATCGACATGATGTGTTCTCCTTTTCTCTCTACGCTTCAGATTTCGCGGCCGCTTCGACTTCGGCCAGTTCCGCCGCAGCCAAAGTGTTTTGCGCGAGATCGAGACCTGCAATTTCGATTTCTTTGGGAATGCGCAACAAATCGAACGCCGCCAAAATCTTGGCCACAATCCAGCCGGGAATGAACCCAAGCACCCAAAACATGATAATAGCGCCAGCGAACTGTCCCCATGGGGTGATGACGGCGTAACCGTCGAACGGCGATGACGGATAGCCCCACAAAACGAAACCGCAGATCACAACGCCGATAAAGCCGGCATAACCGTGAACCGCCACGGCCCCGACGGCATCATCAATCTTGAAGGTTTTCTCCACCCAAAAATGAAGCTTGTAAGCCAGGAAGGTGCCGAGGCCGCCAATGATCATGGCCTGGATGGGATGGTAAAGGTCATTGCCCGCCGATGCCGTAATGATACCGGCCAGGCCGCCCGAATAGGTCCAGAACGCATCGCCCTTGGAAACCATGTAGCCAATGAGCATACCGCCGGACAGCGACATCAGGAAGTTGACGGTAATGGCACCCAAAGTGGTCGGCCCCAAATAGATATTGGTCGCCGTAAAGGTCGCGCCCTTGATGTTTCCACCAATGCCTTCCGCCGAGATGATGGGAACATTGCAGGCCACGTAGAAACCCCAAAATCCCGTATATATAAGGAACAAGCCGATGCAAATCAGCCACGGGTTTTGCTGAGCGATATTTCGAATGATGCCGCCGGGGCCGAATTTTCCGATCCGGGGACCGAGAACAACCAGCACACCGAGCGCGCAACCGCCGGCAATGGCGTGGATGACGCCGGAGGCGTAGGCATCATGATAGCCCAACAACTTGACCATCCAGCCGGCAGCGTGCCAGCCCCAGGACGCGTCAATAACCCAGGTGACCGAGCCAATCATAATCGCGATGATCCAAAACGCCCCAGAGCGAATGCGCTCGATCACCGAGCCCGATACAATCGAAGCCACGGTCCAGGAAAACAATAGAAACGCAGCCCAGAATACACCGGTGATCCGGTCGCCCAGGTTTGGTCCCATGGTCTCGCTCCATGCCGTGTTTGCCGCGCCGGCCGCAAGATCCAGGTCGCCGGTAATGAACGGACCATTGGGAAAGGCCCAATAAATCCACCAACCAAAGAAGAAAAACGTGATAGTGACCAATGGGATCAGCATCGAGTTCTTCATTAATGTATGCATCGTATTTTTTTGGCGTGACGCACCGACTTCGTACATGCAGAACCCAACGTGAATCAGGAACATCAGAGCGACGGTCAACCAATAATAGAACTCAGTGAACACGGTGGTTAGTGCAGCAATTTCAGTTCCCATTTCGAGCTATTCTCCCATGATTGGCGAGGTCGTGCTGGATACCGATCACACAAACGACCAGAAAATTCCGCAGCACCTCCCAAGACATCCAAAAACCCAATAACACTGGAATCAATTCCCAGGCTCCCACCATTTGTTGCTGATAGCAACCGAATTTGAACCAAATCTTTTCAAATTTTTTGTACCAATAATAGGCCAATACTCAGTGATGATAAGATAATGGATTAATCTAAAACAATAATCTCCTATCAAAATTCGCTATTTTTCAGCCATATTCAGGCACAAGCAGAAATTTTATCCAGTAAATCTGATAACCACCAGTAATCTCAATGCTTAATGTGGAGGATATGAAATGATCGCAAACAGGGCGCTAATATTAACAAGCATCAGATCTTAG